>CAZJXG010000031.1:0-26872 GCA_964549965.1 uncultured Sphingomonas sp.
TCGGCGGCACCAGCTTCGCGATCGCGGCCCTGCCGGTGATCATCTTCTTCGCCTCACTGGTCTCGATCCTCTATTATCTCGGCATCATGCAGCTCGTGATCCGCTGGGTCGGCGGCGCGATCGAGAAGGTGATCGGCGTATCGAAGGTCGAATCGCTGTGCGCGGCGGCCAACATCTTCGTCGGCCAGAGCGAATCGCCGCTCGTCATCCGCCCCTATCTGGCCGGGCTTGCCCCGCACCAGCTGTTCGCGGTGATGACGTCGGGCATGGCCGGGGTGGCGGGGACGATCCTCGCCGCCTATGCCTCGATGGGGATCAGCATCGATCTTCTGCTTGCCGCCAGCTTCATGGCGGCGCCCGGCGCGCTGCTGATGGCCAAGATCATCATGCCCGATCCGCCCTCGCCCGATGGCCAGCTGCCGCTCGGCGACCATCCCGAGGACGAGGTGATCGCGATCGCCGAGGCGCATGAGGCCGAGGAACGGCCCGCCAATCTGATCATGGCGGCGTCGGTCGGCGCACAGACCGGTGTCGCGATCGCGGTGGCGGTGGGGGCGATGGTGCTCGCCTTTGTCGGCCTGGTCGCGATGGCGAACGGGCTGCTCGCCATCGCCGGCGGCTGGTTCGGCTATCCCGACATCAGCTTCCAGCAGCTGCTCGGCCTGCTGTTCGCGCCGGTCATGTATCTGCTCAACATCCCGTGGGAACAGGCCGGGATCGCGGGCGGCCTGTTTGGCGAGAAGGTCGTGCTCAACGAGTTCGTCGCCTATATCCATCTGGGCCAGATCAAGGACACGCTGAGCGCGCACAGCGCCGCCGTGATCACCTTCGCGCTGTGCGGTTTCGCCAATTTCTCGTCGATCGCGATCCAGATGGCGGCGACGGGCAGCCTGGCGCCCAATCAGCGGCCGATGATCGCGAAGCTGGGCATGAAGGCGCTTGTCGCCGGCAGCCTGGCCAATCTGATGTCGGCGGCGCTGGCGGGCTTGCTGATCGCCTCATAACACGGGTCGGGAAGAAAAGAACCATCGCCGCTGCCGTGCGTTTCGGCCCCCATCGTCACGCTGGGACTGTAGCGATGAAGGGACTATAGCGATGAAACTCTATTGGGCGATCGGGGCAGCCTTGCTCGTAGCCGGCCCGATCATGGCCTTGCCGAGCGGCCGTCAGGCCGATCCCGCGCCGCAGACGCACCATGTCGTGGTCAAGCTGGACAAGGTTCAAGCCGCTTTCGACCGCTGATCGCGGGGTCAGGCCGCCTTCATCGCCCGTTGCCGGCGCCGTTGCACCGATGATCCGAGCCCGATCGCCTCGCGATATTTGGCGACGGTGCGGCGGGCGAGGTCGAAGCCCTTGTCCCTGAGCAGCTCGACCAGCTTGTCGTCGGACAGGATATCGTCTCCCTCGGCGGCGATCAGCTTGGCGATCTGGCTCTTCACCGCCTCGGCCGAGACGGCATCGCCGCCATCGGCGGCCGCCACCCCGCTCGTGAAGAAATATTTGAGCTCGTGGAGCCCGCGCTCGCACATCAGATATTTGTTCGACGTGACCCGGCTGATCGTCGATTCATGCATGCCGATCGCATCCGCGACCGCCTTGAGCGTGAGCGGACGCAGATATTCGACGCCGTGAAGGAAGAAGGCCTCCTGCTGCTTCACGATTTCCTGCGAGACCCTGACGATGGTGCGCGCGCGCTGATCGAGCGCCTTGACCAGCCAGTTTGCCGAGGCGAGGCATTCGGATAGCCAGGCCTTGCTCGCCTTGTCCTGCGGTCCGCTCGACAGCTCGCTATAATAGGTCCGGTTGACCAGCAGCCGGGGCAGGGTGGCGCTGTTGAGTTCGACCGCCCAGCCATTGCCGATGCGCCGCACGAAGATATCGGGCGTGACCGGGGCCGCCGGCTCGCCGCCGAAGCGCAGCCCCGGCTTGGGATCATATCCGCGAAGCTCGCGGATCATGTCCGCCATGTCCTCCTCGTCCACCCCGCACAGCCGGCGCAGCTGGGGGATCGCCCCGCGTGCGAGCAGGTCGAGATTGTCGATCAGCTTCGCCATCGCCGGATCATAACGATCGGCCTCCTTCGCCTGGAGCGCGATGCATTCGGCGAGCGACCGGGCGCCGACCCCGCTCGGGTCGAGCGTCTGGATGACGCCCAGAACGCGCTCGACATCATAGAGCGGAACGTCGAGCGCCTGCGCCAGCTCGACGCTATCCCCGCCGAAATAGCCGGCCTCGTCGATCAGGTCGATGATCCGGGCGGCGATGCGCATGTCGCCGCCGGAGAGCAGCTCCCCCGCCTGCGCGACGAGATGGTCGTGGAGCGACAGCGTGGCGGTCGCATAATCGTCGAGGTCGCGTGCCTCGCCCGGGTCGCCGCCGGCACCCTCCATGCCAAGCCCGCCCTCCGGCCCGCGCGCGGCATCGGCCGGGCTGTCATGGTGGAAGGTCTCCGCGTCGTAATCGGCGTCGAGCGGCGCATCGGCCTGGGCGTCGCCGGTCTCGATCAGCTGGTCGGCGGTCGGGCCGGCCTCGAAATCCTCCCCATCGAAGCCGTCGCCGTCGAAATCGTCGGGCTCGCCGGGGCGGTCATCCGGATCGGGCGCCTCGACCGCGCCCCCTTCGAGCAGCGGGTTCTTCTCGATCTCCTCGGCGATGAACGCCTCGACCTCGAGATTGGACAGCGCCAGCAGCTTGATCGCCTGCTGAAGCTGCGGCGTCATCACCAGCGACTGGCTCTGCCGAAGGTCTAGGCGAGGGCCGAGCGCCATGTGCCTAGCGCACGCCCTGGCGTTGCCGCTGATCACCCACCATCGTCATGCCGAACTTGTTTCGGCATCCACCGTGCCACGGGCGTGGACGGTCAGGATGATGGGTGGATGCTGAAACAAGTTCAGCATGACGGCAATATCGTGCCGATGCGGTGTGTGTGATCCCGATGTGGCTTTGTGGGCCATCGTCAGAGCGAAAATCCCTCGCCCAGATACAGGCGACGTACATTCGAATCGGCGACCAGCGCGGCCGGGCTGCCCTGGAACAGCACCTTGCCATCATAGATGATGCAGGCGCGATCGACGATGTCGAGCGTCTCGCGGACATTATGGTCGGTGATCAGCACGCCGATGTCGCGGCTCTTCAGGTCGCGCACCAGTTCGCGGATGTCGGCGATCGAGATCGGATCGATTCCGGCGAAGGGTTCGTCGAGCAGCATGATCGACGGATCGGCCGCCAGCGCGCGGGCGATTTCGCAGCGGCGGCGCTCGCCACCCGACAACGCCATCGCCGCCGAGTCGCGCAGATGGGCGAGGTGAAATTCCTGGAGCAGCGAATCGAGCTTGGCGGCGCGCTGCGCCTTGTCGGGTTCGACCAGTTCGAGCACCGCCAGGATATTCTGGCTGACGGTCAGGCCCCTGAAGATCGACGTTTCCTGCGGCAGATAGCCGAGGCCGAGGATCGCGCGGCGGTACATCGGGAGGGTGGTGATGTCGTCGCCGTCGAGCAGGATGCGCCCGGCATCGGGCCGGACGAGGCCCATCACCGAATAGAAGCAGGTCGTCTTGCCCGCGCCGTTGGGACCGAGCAGCCCGACCACCTCGCCACGCGCGACATCCAGCGAGATGTCGGTCAGCACCTGGCGCTTGTCATAGGTCTTGGCGATCGAGACGACCGACAGGCCGCGCACGACTCCGCTGCCATCGGGACCGGCGGGACGTTCGAGCGTGGTGGTATCGTTCATGGGTATCGTCCCGAGGCTCGGTTCTTTGGCCGGACTGATTAGCGAAAGCCATGGCACAAGGAAACTGGCAAGCTTCGTGCATGGCGATTTCGCGGGCGGCAAGTTGCTGAAATGAGACGGTCGGATAGAGGCGCCGCCATCCTCCCCACATCGTCACCCTGAACTTGTTTCAGGGTCCACTCTTCCACCCGTTCCAATGCTCCGGTTGACGGGTGGATGCTGAAACGCGTTCAGCATGACGGTCTTTTCAGGAAGGCCCTCAGTTCTTCGATGGCCCCACCGGGCGCGGGGGCGGCGTGAAGCGGCCCGTCACCCGGCCGCCGGCACCACCGCCATTGAGGCTGGCCTGGCCGCTGTTCATGTTGAGCACCAGCCGGTTGCCGCGGGTCTCGCCCTTGCCGGCGCGGCTGATCACGACATTGCCGATCATCGTGACCAGCCGGGTACGCAGATCATAGATGGCATAGGAGGACCGCGCCGTCTCGCTCGCGGTGGTCAGCACCACCCCGCCCGAGGCATCCATCCGGTTGACCTGGGTCTGATCCCCGCCCGAATAGGCGATGGTCACGCGCGCGGCGCGCAGCTTCATGTCGCCCTGGTTGACCTCGACATTGCCGGTCAGCACCGCGCGATCGGCACGGTCCTGCAGCTCGATCCGATCGGCGGCGAAATCGACCGGCAGATTCGAATTGTGGTTCTTGAGCGAATTGACCGTCTGCGCGGCGGCCGCCGTCGCCGAGGCCAGCGCAACACCCAGCAATGCCTTCGCCAGCACGCCACGCTTCATTACGCTCATCCTCCGACTCCGGGCCTACGGGGCGCTGCTCTGGCCTGCCGCTGATCGATATGCAAGCGGGCACGGCCTTCGAGCACCACGACCCGCTTGTTGAGGTCGGCGGTGAAGCGGTCGCCCGAGAAGCGGCCGATGTTCATGCGGCCGTCGACCGGCCCCTCGCTCGCCACCTGACGGGTCTTGAGGTCGATCGCGACGTCGCGTGTATCGATATTATAGCCATCGGCCGAACGGAAGCGGACCGGGCCGTCGATCGCGACCTTCTCGCTGTCCATGTCATAGCGGCCCTGTCCGGCGATGATTCGTGCCGGACCTTCGGGCAGCTGGATCTGCGCCGCCAGCGTCTTGAGCCGCACCACCGCGTCACGCGAGCTGACCTGCACCGCCGAACCCGCGGTGAGCTGGAAGGGCTGACCCTTGGAATCCTGGCCGCGATAGGTGGCGGCGCTGACCCGCATCCGTTCCCGCGCGACCTCGACCCGATCCTTGGACAGCACGAAGCTGATGTCGCGGCCGACCGTGAGCGGCGCCAGCGCGAGCAGTACGACCAGCACGCCGATGGCGGCGGGCAACAGGATTCGCAGCAGCGCGATGACCCGGTCATGGCTGCTGCCGCTCGCCGCCCAGAGCTGGCGTTGGCTGCGTACGCGATCGGCGAGTTCGGACATGCTCGCTCCTTACGGCATCCAGACTGTCGCGCAACTGAACTTCCTCTGGTCGCGCTAGGGCTCGACAGCGGCGCCGGGCCGGCGCCGCCCTCACGTCAAATATGCGCGAAGATGTCGATCTCGGGCCAGCCGGCCAGATCCAGTTCGGCGCGCGCCGGAAGGAAGTCGAAACAGGCCTGCGCCAGCGCGGTGCGTCCTTCGCGTGCCAGCCGCTCGTCCAGGATGGTCCGCATCGCGTGGAGATAGCGGACGTCGGAGGCGGCATAATCCTTCTGCGCCTCGCTGAGGTCGGGCGCGCCCCAGTCGGAGGACTGCTGCTGCTTCGACACCTCCTGGCCCAGCAATTCGCGGACGAGTTCCTTCAGGCCGTGCCGGTCGGTATAGGTGCGAATCAGCCGCGACGCGGTCTTGGTGCAATAGGCCGGTTTCGCCATCACCCCGATATAATGCTTGATCGCGGCCAGATCGAAGCGCGCGAAGTGGTAGAGCTTGAGCCGTTCGGGATCGGCGAGCACGGCACGCAGGTTCGGCGCGGCATAATCGCTGCCGGGTGCGAAGCGGACGAGATGCTCGTCGCCGCGCCCGTCCGAGATCTGGACGAGGCAGAGGCGGTCGCGCGGGGTGATCAGCCCCATCGTCTCGGTGTCGACGGCGACCGGGCCGGGGCCGAGCGCGCCTGCGGGCAGGTCTTCCTGGTGCAAATAGACTGTCATCTATCCGCCATAAGACGGGGTGGCGGAGAGGGCAACGCCCTAACCCGCCCCGCCGCCATGCCCTCACCCCTTCTTGCGCCGCCGGCGCGACACGATGTTGAGCGCCTCCACCGCCGCGGAGAAGGCCATGGCCGCATAGATATACCCCTTCGGCACATGCGCGCCGAAGCCTTCGGCGATCAAGGTCATGCCGATCATGAACAGGAAGGCGAGCGCCAGCATCACCACGGTCGGGTTCTTCTCGATGAAGCGGGACAGCGGCCCGGCGGCCGTCATCATCGCCGCAACCGCCGCGATCACGGCGATGAACATGATCGGGACATGATCGGTCATGCCGACCGCGGTGATGATCGAATCGATCGAGAAGACGAGGTCCAGCAGGATGATCTGGAAGATCGCGGCGCCGAAGCCGAGCCCGACCCGCTTCGTGTCGAACAGGTCCTCGCTGCCCGCATCGTCGACATTATGATGGATTTCCTTGGTCGCCTTCCAGACCAGGAAGAGCCCGCCAGCGACCAGGATGATGTCGCGCCACGACAGCGGATGGCCGAACAGGTCGATCACCGGCCGGGTCAGCGTGACGATGAACGCGACCAGGCTGAGCAGCACGAGGCGCAGGCCCAGCGCCATGCCGATGCCGATCGAGCGGGCGCGGGCACGATACTGCTCGGGCAGCTTGTTCGTCAGGATCGAGATGAAGATGAGATTGTCGATGCCGAGCACGACCTCCATCGTCACCAGCGCGGCAAGCGCGGCCCAGTTGGCAGGATCGGCGAAGATGATGGTGATGTCGGTCATATTTCCTTCGGGTCATTCATCGGAGGATCAGCAAATCGGTCCCGAAACGATCTCGCGACTCGGGAGTTCCAACAAAGCAGATTAGAGCGCGAATCGCGTGGCAGCGATGCCACGCGGCGTGAGAAAATACGGTTACATGTTCGTTCCGGCGTCTGTTTGGGCCGAATTGGCGTGCGGTTACAGGCTTTTGAACGGCAAAAGCGCTCGCTAGACGGCCCGCTTTGCTCTATGCCTATGTCAAGGCGCGTCTGATTTTTTCGCGCCGGAGGGATGATGGGCCAACGCCCGGCGCCACATCCTTTCGATGCTTGGGGCGCGATTCGGGAAGATCTGCAAGGCATGGGTTTCGATAGAGGTAAGCGCGGTCCGCGCGGCGGCAGGGACAAGCGCGACGGCTTCGGTGACGACAGTTACGGTGGCTATGCTGGCGGTGGCGGCGGCTTTGGCGGCGGCGATCGCTTCGGTGGTGGCGGCGGCGGCTACGGCGGCGGCGGCGATCGCTTCGGCGGCGGCGGCGGTGGCGGTGATCGCTTCGGCGGCGGCGGCGGCGGCGGTGGTTTCCGTGGCGGCGGCGGCGGTTTCGGCGGCGGTGGCCGTGGCGGCATGCCGGCCCAGGTCATTGGCGAAGGCAAGGGCGTCGTCAAATTCTTCAACGGCCAGAAGGGTTTCGGCTTCGTCGTTCGCGATGATGGCGGCGAAGATGTGTTCGTGCACATTTCCGCGGTCGAGCAAGCCGGCCTGACCGGCCTGGCCGAGGGCCAGCCGCTCGAGTTCACGCTCGTCGATCGCGGCGGTCGCATTTCCGCGACCGATCTCAAGATCGAAGGCGAGCCGATGCCGGTCGAGGAACGCGCTCCGCGTGAGCCGCGTGAAGGCGGTTTCGGCGGTGCGCCGCGTGGCGGACCCGGCGGTGGCGGCCCTTCGCGGCAGCTTACCGGCGAGAAGGCGACCGGCACGGTCAAGTTCTTCAACGCGATGAAGGGCTTCGGCTTCATCCAGCGCGATGACGGACAGCCCGATGCCTTCGTGCACATTTCGGCGGTCGAACGCGCCGGCATGACCAACCTCAACGAAGGCGACCGGCTCGAATTCGAGCTGGAGGTCGATCGTCGCGGCAAATATGCTGCGGTGAACCTCACCCCGCTCAGCTGATCGGGGCGAAAGCCTGACAAAAAAGCCCGGCTTCCCTCGCGGAGGCCGGGCTTTTTGCTTGATGGGGGTTCAGGCGGTCTTCGGCACGAATTTGAGCGCGACGCCGTTCATGCAGTAGCGCTTGCCGCTGGGCGGCGGGCCATCGTCGAAGACATGGCCGAGATGGCCGCCGCACCGGCTGCAGTGCACCTCGGTCCGCGCATAGCCGATCGCATAGTCGGTGGTGGTGCCGACCGCGCGGGGCAACGGCCGCCAGAAGCTCGGCCAGCCGGTGCGACTGTTGAACTTGGTCAGCGAGGTGAAAAGCGGCAGATCGCAGCCGGCGCACAGATAGGTGCCGGTGCGGTGCTCCTTGTCGAGCGGGCTGGAAAAGGGCCGTTCGGTCGCCTCGAGGCGCAACGTCGCATAGGCCGCCGGGCTCAACCGCTTCCGCCACTCGGCATCGCTCAGCGCGAAGGCGAAAGCCTGTTTCTCCTTCGGCGCGGAAAAGGCGCGACCCGCGATGATCGCGGTCACGGCGGTTGCCATGCCTGCGCCCAGCAATGTCCTGCGATCGATCGTCACCGCGCTGCTCCTCGTCCTCCACAGATGGAGACGGACTCTATACGCTTCAACCTTGGCGATAGTTACATGGGCTGGCGCCCACATTCCGCTTCCTCGGTCACTCCCGCTTTGGCGGTGGCGAACGGAGCGGGTAGGAACAGCGCAGAATGACGACCGATCCTTTCACCCTGCGAGAGGCGATCCGCGCCCAGGCGCTGTCGCTGGGCTTTGCGGCCTGCGGCTTCGCACGCGCCGACGCGGCGCCCGAGGCAGCGGCGCGGCTCGACGACTGGCTGGAGGCGGGATCGCACGGATCGATGGACTGGATGGAGGCACGCAAAGGCGCACGCGCCCGGCCTCGCGGACTGTGGCCCGACGCGCGCAGCCTGATCATGCTCGGCATGAGCTATGCCCCGCGTGAGGATCCGCTGCGGCTGGCCGCGGAACCCGGCATCGGCCGCATCTCCGCCTATGCGCAGGGCGCCGACTATCATGACGTGGTCAAGAAGGCGCTGAAGCACCTTGCCCGCTGGCTGGTCGAACAGGCGGGCGGCGAGCTCAAGGTCTTCGTCGACACCGCGCCGGTGATGGAAAAGCCGCTGGCGGCGGCGGCGGGAATCGGCTGGCAGGGCAAGCACAGCAATCTGGTTTCGCGCGATCATGGCAGCTGGCTGTTCCTGGGCGCGATCATGACCAGCCTCGACCTGCCCGCCGACGACGCCCATGACGACCGCTGCGGCAGCTGCGACGCCTGCCAGACGGCCTGTCCGACCGACGCCTTTCCCCGGCCCTATGTCGTCGACGCGCGGCGCTGCATCTCCTATCTGACGATCGAGCATAAAGGCCCGATTCCCCACGAATTCCGTATGGCGCTCGGCAACCGCATCTATGGTTGCGACGATTGCCTCGCGGTCTGCCCGTGGAACAAATTCGCCGAGGCCGCCGCCGCCAACCGCGCCTTTGCCGCGCGGGCCGAGCTGGCCGCGCCCGAGCTGGCCGATCTGCTGGCGATGGACGATGCCGCCTTCCGCGCGATCTTCTCGGGATCGCCGATCAAGCGGATCGGGCGCGACCGGATGGTGCGCAATGCGCTGCTGGCGGCTGGCAATAGCGGGCTGTCGCGGCTGGTTCCGGCCCTCGCCCGTCTGCTCGACGATCCGGCGCCTGTCGTTCGGGGCGCCGCGATCTGGGCGCTCGGCCGGCTCGATCCGGCACGGTTCGACGCGGAGCGGGCGGCGCGCCGAGCATGTGAAAAGGATCAGGATGTCGCCGCCGAATGGGATGTGGCGATTGCGAAGACGCCCGTCGCCCGATAACAGGCCGCGACTCTTACCCATTATCCATATTTTCCGGAGCAGCATCATGGTGGACATCGTCGGGGTCGTCGGCGCGGGGCAGATGGGCGCGGGCATCGCACAGATCGCGGCGCAGGCCGGGATAAAGGTGCTGCTGTCCGACGTCTCGATCGAGGTGGCCGCCAAGGGCAAGGCCGGAATCGTCAAACAGCTCGACAAGGCGGTCGAGCGCGGCAAGCTCGCCGCCGACCAGCGCGACGCCGCCGCCGCGATGATCGAGCCGGTGGCCGATCTGGAGCCGATGCGCGCCGCCGACATCATCATCGAGGCCGCGACCGAGCGCGAGGCGATCAAGCGCACCATCTTCGAAAATATCGGCAAGGTGCTCAGCCCCACCGCGATCCTCGCCACCAACACCTCGTCGATCTCGATCACCCGGCTGGCCCAGGCGGCAGCCGATCCCGAGCGCTTCATCGGCATGCACTTCTTCAATCCGGTGCCGCTGATGCCGCTGCTCGAGCTGATCAAGGGCCTCGCCACCGGCCCCGAAGCGGTCGAGGCGGCGCGCACGTTCGGCCGCAAGACCGGCAAGACGACGATCCTTGCTACCGACAGCCCCGGCTTCGTGGTCAACCGCATCCTGCTGCCGCTGCTCAACGAGGCCTTCTTCGCGGTCGGCGAACGGCTCGCCTCGATTCCCGACATCGATGCCGGCATCAAACTGGGCCTCGGCCATCCGATGGGCCCGCTGACCTTGGCCGACATGATCGGGCTCGACACGCTGGTCGAGGTGCTCAGGGTGTTCCAGGCCGATTTCGGCGATCCCAAATATCGCCCGGCGCCGATCCTGCTGAAGATGGTCGAGGCCGGCTGGCTCGGCCGCAAATCCGGCAAGGGCTTCTACGACTATTCGGGCGAGACGCCGGTCCCGAGCTTCTGATGGCGGACGCGGTCGCCTACAAGATATTGCTCGGCCCCGAAATGGCCGCGCTGGAGGCCGATGGCCGCTTCGCCGGTGCGCCGGCAGACCTTGCCGACGGCTATATCCACATGTCGACCGCGGCCCAGCTCGACGAGACCGTGGCGAAGCATTTCGCCGGCAAGGACGATCTCCACATCGTCGCGGTCGATCTGTCGGTGCTGGGCGAGGCGCTGGCCTGGGAGGCATCGCGCGGGGGCGCCCTGTTTCCGCACCTCTACGGCGCGCTGACGCTGGACGCGGTCATCGCTTATGGGCCGCTGGAGCGCGAAGACGACGGATCGATCCGGCTGCCGGTGGCCGGCTAGCCTCACCCCACCGCCAGATTGTCGATCAGCCGGGTCCGCCCGAGCTTCGCCGCGGCGAGCAGGCGCGCTGCGCCATCCAGCCGCTCGATCGGTTCCAGGGTCGCGGCATCGACCAGCGCTATATAGTCGATGGGCTCGAACCCCGCCTCGCGCAGCCGTGCCACCGCCGCGTCGAGGGCGGCCCGGACATCGCCGCCGCGCTCGATCGCAGCCTTCGCCTCGCCCAGTGCACGTGGCAGGGCGCGGGCGGCAACCCGCTCTTCGGGCGTCAGATAGGCGTTGCGCGAGGAAAGGGCGAGGCCGTCATCGTCGCGCTGGGTCGGCACGCCGATGATCTCGATGTCGATGTCCAGATCGGCGGTGAAGCGGCGGATCACCGCCAGCTGCTGATAATCCTTCTCGCCGAACAGGGCGATGTCGGGCTTCACCTGCTGGAACAGCTTCGTCACCACCGTCGCCACCCCGGCGAAATGGCCGGGCCGGGCGGCGCCGTCCCAGCGTCCGCTCACCCCGTCGACGCTGACGGCCGTGGCAAAGCCATCGGGGTACATGGCCGCGACATCCGGCGCCCACAGCAACGCCGCGCCCGCCGCTTCGAGCAGCGCGACATCGGCCGCCTCGCGGCGCGGATAGGCGTCGAGATCCTCGGTCGGGCCGAACTGCGTCGGATTGACGAAGATCGAGACGACGACCTGGCAGCCCTTCGACCGGGCAGCGTCGACCAGCGCGATATGGCCGGCGTGAAGCGCCCCCATGGTCGGCACCAGCGCGACCCGCTCGCCACTTATCCTCAGATTTGCGACTGCCTGCCGCAGATCGGCTATGTTCCGGACGATATCCACCGACTATATGCCCCTTTCAGTGGAAGCTCCTTGAACAAGCCCGGCCGCTCGATCAAGCGCGGTGCGGTAAAGGGAATGGAAGATTGTCGCACGCGCATCTGATAACCTTCGCCAATGAAAAAGGGGGGTCGGGCAAGTCGACCACCTCGGTCCATGTCGCGGTGGCGCTGGCCGCCGCCGGCAAGCGGGTCGCGGCGATCGACCTCGATACCCGCCAGCGCACCCTGGCCCGCTATCTCGAAAACCGGGTGGCGACCCAGCAGCGCAGCGGCATCCCGCTTCCCACCCCGACCTTCGAAACCTTCGACAGCGCGCGCGGCCATCTGCTCGATGACCTGATCACTGGCTTTGCCGCCGACCATGACGTCATCGTCATCGACACGCCGGGCCGCGATGACGAGCATACCCGCGCCGCGATCGTCCGTGCCGACACCCTCGTCACCCCGATCAACGACAGTTTCGTCGATCTCGACCTGATCGGCCAGGTCGATCCCGACACCTTCAAGATCCGCCGCCCGAGCTTCTATGCCGAACTGGTGTGGGAAGCCCGCAAGGCGCGGGGCCGGATCGATGGCGGCACGGTCGACTGGGTGCTGCTGCGCAACCGCCTCCAGCATCTCGAGGCGCGCAACATGCGCCGCGTTGCCGATGCGATGCAGGATCTCGCCAAGCGGGTCGGCTTCCGGGTCATTCCCGGCCTGTCGGAGCGCGTCATCTATCGCGAGCTCTTTCCCAAGGGGCTGACCCTGCTCGACCTGAAGGCGATCGGCAGCGATGCCGGCATCGGCCATGTCGCCGCACGGCAGGAACTGCGCGAGATGGTCGCCGGGCTGGCGCTGTCGCAATGGCCCCAGCATCAGGCGCCGGACGAGGCGCCCAGCAAGGCCGCGGCCGGGTGATCCTGCTGCTGCTGGCGGCCGCCGGGGTCGCCTGGTGGTATTGGGGGCGCCATCTGTCGCGCCCGCAGCTGATTGCGGCGGCCTCCGCGCTCGCCGGCGCCTTCCTTGCGCTGCGGGGTGCCTGGGCGGTGGCGATTCCGCTGTTCCTGCCTGGCATCTGGCTGCTCGTCCAGCAACAGGGTCTCGTCGGCGGCAGCGCCCCGGCGATGGACAGCGCCGAGGCGCGCCGCGTGCTCGGTGTCGGGCCGGATGCCGATCCCGAGGCGATCCGCGCCGCGCACCGCCGGCTGGTGGCGAAGGTCCATCCCGACCAGGGCGGCTCGGCCGAACTGGCGAGCCGGGTCAATGCGGCGCGCGATGTATTGCTGGCGGAACTGGCGAGGCGCTAGAGAGGTTGGCATATTCGATCCTCCCTGCCGCGTGGGCGATGGGGACGATCTTCCATGATCGGAGGCTTTCTTGACCCATATCTTCAACCCGACCTCGCTGCGCGAATATGACATCCGCGGGATCGTCGGGAAGACACTGGGTCCCGCCGATGCTTATGCAATCGGTCGCGGTTTCGCGACGCATGTCCGGCGCGAGGGCGGCACGCGCGTCGCGGTCGGCTGGGACGGGCGGGTGTCCTCCGAATCCCTGCGCGACGAACTCATCCGAGGGCTGACCGCCAGCGGCGTCGATGTCGTCCGCACCGGCCTCGGTCCGACGCCGATGCTCTATTTCGCCGAGGCAACGCTGGAGGTGGACGGCGGCATCCAGATCACCGGCAGCCACAACCCGGCCGACTATAACGGCTTCAAGATGGTGCTGCACCACAAGCCGTTCTTCGCCGATTCGATCCAGTCGATCGGCCGCATGGCCGCCGAGGGCGACTGGGACGAGGGCGACGGCACGGTCAGCGATGCCGACATCGAGGATCTCTATGTCGACCGGCTGGTGCAGGATTTCAAAGGCGGGGCATTCCGGATCGGCTGGGACAACGGCAATGGCGCCGGCGGCCGTATCCTCGAAAAGCTGGTGAAGCGCCTGCCGGGCGAGCATCATGTCCTCTATGCCGAGATCGACGGCAGCTTCCCGCACCACCATCCCGATCCGACCGAGGAGAAGAACCTCGCCGATCTGAAGGCGCTGGTTGCCGAGAAGCAGCTCGACTTCGGCATAGCCTTCGACGGCGATGCCGACCGGATCGGCGCGATCGACGGGCTGGGCCGGGTGGTGTGGGGCGATCAGATCCTCTCGATCCTGGCCGAGCCGGTGCTTCGGGACGTACCCGGCGGCACGATCATCGCCGATGTGAAGGCCAGCCAGGCGCTGTTCGACCGGGTCGCCGAACTGGGCGGCACGCCGTGCATGTGGAAGACCGGCCACAGCCTGATCAAGGTGAAGATGGCGGAGACCAACAGCCCGCTGGCGGGCGAGATGTCAGGCCATATCTTCTTCAAGCATCGCTGGTACGGCTTTGACGACGCGCTCTATTCGGCGGTGCGGCTGATCGAGGCGGTGAGCGAGCTGGGCGGTTCGCTGACCGCGCTCAAGGACCGGATGCCGCAGCTGGTCAACACGCCCGAGCTGCGCTTCCAGGTCGACGAGAGCCGCAAGTTCCAGGTGATCGAGGAGGTGCTCGACCGGCTCGCCGCGAGCGGCGCCGATGTCGACCGCACCGATGGCGCCCGGGTCAACACGCCCGACGGCTGGTGGCTGCTGCGCGCGTCGAACACCCAGGACGTTCTGGTCGCCCGCGCCGAGGCGAAGGACCAGCCGGCACTGGACCGGCTGCTCGGCCAGATCGACGAACAGCTCGCCCTGTCGGGCCTCGAGCGCGGCCCGCAGGCGGGGCATTGAGGAACACGCACGTCTATTCACCGTCATGCTGAACGTGTTTCAGCATCCACTCTTCCACGAAAGCGATGGAACCGGTGTAAGCGTGGACCCTGAAACAAGTTCAGGGTGACGGGTTTGGAAGTACTTCCCATACCCCTTACCGCTTGGTTCGCCGCCAGGGGCTGGTCGCCGCGCCGCCACCAGCTCGACATGCTCGCCGCCGCGCGGGCCGGCCGCGGCGCGCTGCTCGTCGCGCCGACCGGATCGGGCAAGACGCTGGCGGGCTTCCTGCCCACCCTCGTCGAGCTGATCGAAGACCCGCGGGACGGGCTGCACACCCTCTATGTCTCCCCGCTCAAGGCGCTCGCGGTCGACGTCCAGCGCAACCTGCTTACCCCGATCGAGCAGATGGGCCTCGATATCCGGGTCGAGACCCGCACCGGCGACACGCCGTCCGACCGCAAGGCCCGCCAGCGGATCAGGCCGCCGCAGATCCTGCTCACCACCCCGGAAAGCCTGAGCCTGCTGCTGTCCTATCCGGAGAGCGCGGCGATGTTCGCGAAGCTTCGGACGGTGGTGATCGACGAAGTCCATGCCTTCGCCACCACCAAGCGTGGCGACCTCCTCGCCCTGTCGCTCGCCCGGCTCGAAAGCCTCGCGCCCGCTATGCGCCGGGTCGCGCTGTCGGCGACGGTCGCCGATGTCGATGCCTATCGCGGCTGGCTGTCGGGCGACGGCGATTATGAAGCGGTGGCGCTGGTCCAGGGCGAGGCGGGCGCCGAACCGAGGATCGACATGCTGATCCCCGAAGGGCGCATCCCCTGGGCGGGCCATTCGGGGCGCTACGCCGCCGAACAGGTGATGGCCGAGATCGAGACCCACAGGACCACGATCATCTTCTGCAACACCCGCAGCCTCGCCGAGCTGATTTTCCAGGATCTGTGGAAGGTCAACGCGATGGGCCTGCCGATCGGCATCCACCATGGCTCACTGAGCCGGGAGGCGCGCCGCAAGGTCGAGGCGGCGATGGCCGATGGCCGGCTGCGCGCGCTGGTCGCCACGGCCAGCCTGGACCTCGGCGTCGACTGGGGCGATGTCGACCTGGTCATCCAGATGGGGGCGCCCAAGGGCGCGTCGCGCCTGCTCCAGCGGATCGGCCGTGCCAACCATCGGCTCGACGAACCAAGCGAGGCCGTGATCGTCCCCGGCAACCGCTTCGAATATCTCGAAGGGCGCGCCGCGATCGACGCGATCGAGGCAGGCGAGCTCGACAATGATCCGTTCCGCCCGGGCAGTCTCGACGTGCTGGCCCAGCATGTCATGGCGCTGGCCTGTGCCGGGCCGTTTCACGCAGAGGCGATGCTGGGCGAGGTGCAGCGCGCCGCACCCTATGCGACCCTGACCGCCGAACAGTTCGACCGGGTGCTGAACTATATCGCCAATGGCGGCTATGCGCTGAAGGCCTATGAGAAATTCCGCCGGCTGACCCGCGATCCCGATGGCCGCTGGCGGATCAGCCATCCCCAGTTCGCCGCGCAGCACCGCCTCAACGCCGGGATCATCGTCGAGGCGCCGATGCTCGACGTGCGCTTCAAAAACGGTCGCAGCATCGGCAAGGTCGAGGAAGGCTTCGGCACGAGCCTGGCGCCCGGCGACTGCTTCTTCTTCATGGGGATGGCGCTGGAGGTGCAGAAGATCGACCTTACCGATCTGATCGTCCGCGCCACGTCGAAGCCCGCGCGCATCCCCACCTATGGCGGCGCGCGCATGCCGATCTCGACCCATCTCGCCGAGCGGGTGCGCGCCTATCTCCACGATCCGGCGCAGTGGACGCGTTTTCCGGACGATGTCCGCGAATGGCTGGAGATGCAGGCACGCCGATCCCGCCTGCCGGCGCCCGACGAGCTGCTCGTCGAGACCTTCCCGCACGAACAGCGCCATTATATGGTGATCTACAGCTTCGAGGGCTGGAACGCGCACCAGTCGCTCGGCATGCTGCTGACCCGGCGGATGGAGAGCCTGGGCCTGTCGCCGCTTGGCTTCGTGGCGAGCGATTATGCGCTCGCCTGCTATTCGCTGGAGCCGGTCGCCAATCCCGCCAGCCTGTTCTCACCCGAGATATTGGAGGACGAGTTCGTCGACTGGGTCGAGCGCTCGGCGCTGCTCAAGCGCGCCTTCCGCGAGGTGGCGGTGATCGGCGGGCTCGTCGAACGCCAGCATCCCGGCAAGAAGAAGTCGGGCCGCCAGGTCACTTTCTCGACCGACCTGATCTACGATGTGCTGCGCCGTTACGAGCCCGATCACCTGCTGCTCGACGCCGCCTGGGCCGATGCGCGGGCGAAGATGACCGATGTCGGCCGGCTCGGCGCGCTGATCGAGCGCGCGGCGGAGCATATCGTCCATGTGTCGCTGGAGCGCGTCTCGCCGCTCGCGGTGCCCGTGCTGGTGCTGATCGGGCGAGAGACGGTGGCGCAGGGGCTGGCCGACGACGTCCTGCTGATCGAGGCCGATGCGCTGGCGGCGGAGGCGATGCGGGAGTGAGGCTATTCCCCCTCCCTGCCCAGGGAGGGGAGATCAATGGCGGGCACAGCCCAAGGCCGCCGCGTCGATCGCCGTTGCGACGCCCTTCAGCAGATAGCCGTCCGAACGGTTGCGCCCGTCCTTCGAAACCCAGGCAATGCGCATCGAGGTGCTGGAGCGCATCGCGGCGATGATCGCGGCGTCCGCGCGCGGGCCGGGTGCCCAGGCGTCGACGACGCCGCCGGTCAGCGCGAAATCCCTGTCGGCGAAGATCAGCCGCACCGGGCTGTTCGGTGCGCGGGCCAGGCGCAGCCGGATATGGACCTGCCCGCTGATCCGCTGACGGGGCCAGATGCCGACCGAGGCGAAGCTGCGCCAGACCCCCTCGCCGCGGCTCTCGGGAGTCGCGATCGCGAAGCAACGGGGTGGGCTGGTGTCGCGAAATGCGCCCCAGCCCGAAAAAATTCCCAGCGGGACGCGTCCCGGCGGGGCGGCTGAAATGAGAAGCGGCGCCGCGATCAGCCAGCAAAAACCGGACCTCAACCTGTCAACCCCCTGATCCTCGTCGCGTGACAAAAATGCCACAATTTCCGTTGTTTATCTGGCGTTCATGCAACCTCCGCAGGGTTGGTGCACTAGGCCACCCACGTCTCCACAGGCATTCGGAGACGCAGGTAAAGATGGAGTTATACTATGCGTAGCATCGTTGTCGCCGCCCTCCTCGCGGCCAGCGCAGCCGCCCCCGCCCTCGCCCAGGACAGGGCCCCGTTCACCGGAGCGCGTGTCGAAGGCCTTGCCGGCTGGGATCGCGTCCAGAATAACGGGCATGATGACGGCATCCAGTACGGACTCGGCGCCGGTTATGATTTCCAGACCGGCATGGGCCTGGTCGGCATCGAGGCCGAAGCCGCCGATTCGAGCGTGAAGCAGTGCGCGGGCGCCAGCACTGTCGCCAGCCCCCGCCTGTGCGCCAAGGCCGGCCGCGACCTCTATGTCGGCGGCCGCGTCGGCACCGTCGTCGGCGGACGCACGCTGTTGTACGCCAAGGCCGGCTACACCAACGCCCAGGCCAAGCTGACCAGCAATGACGGCACCGGACAGGTCACGCTCGGCAAGACCAATCTGGACGGTGTCCGGGTCGGTGCGGGCGCCGAATATGCGGTCGGCCCGAATAGCTTCGTGAAGACCGAATATCGTTACTCGAACTATGAGAACGGTTTCTCGCGTCATCAGGTCGTCGCGGGCTTCGGCTTCCGCTTCTGATCAGGCGAAAGCGTCGCGAAGAAGGGTCCGGCAGCGATGCCGGGCCCTTTTTTCGTCGCGCCGTTCGCCGAGGCGGCACGCGGCCACGAATTATCCCCCGCTATATGGCAGATGGGGCTGGCGGGTCCGCAAAGCCGCGCTATAGTCGGCATCCATTTGATCTGCGGGGATGCCGGGGCAGTCCATGAAGGCTACGATTGAACGCGCGATACTTCTCAAGAGCCTTGGCCATGTCCAGTCGGTGGTGGAGCGGCGCAATACCATCCCGATCCTGTCCAACGTCCTGATCGAGGCGACCGCCGAAGGCACGCTGCGGCTGATGGCGACCGACCTTGACCTGCAGATCGTCGAGCAGGTTTCGGCCGCCGTCGATCAGCCCGGGGCGATCACCGTATCGGCGCACACCCTGTTCGACATCGCCCGCAAGCTGCCGGAAGGCAGCCAGGTCCAGCTCGCGGCCGCCGACGGCAAGATGCAGGTCGTGGCCGGGCGCGCCCGCTTCAACCTGCAGACCCTGCCCAAGGACGATTTCCCGATGATCGCCGAGGGCGAGCTGCCGACCAAGTTCGAGCTGCCCGCCGAGACGCTGAAGCAGCTGATCGACAAGACCCGCTTCGCGATCTCGACCGAAGAGACCCGCTATTATCTCAACGGCATCTTCTTCCATGTGCAGGACGATGTGCTGAAGGCCGCCGCGACCGACGGCCATCGCCTCGCCCGCGTCACCATCCCGCGCCCCGATGGCGCGGAAGGGATGCCCGACATCATCATCCCGCGCAAATGCGTGGGCGAGCTGCGCAAGCTGCTCGACGAGGTCGACGGGTCGGTCGGCATCTCGCTGTCGTCGACCAAGATCCGCTTCGGCCTGGGCACCGCGATCCTCACCTCCAAGCTGATCGACGGCACCTTCCCCGACTATAACCGGGTGATCCCGACCGCGAACGACAAGCTGCTCAAGATCGATCCGAAGAGCTTCATGGAGGGCGTCGACCGCGTCGCCACCATCGCCTCGGAAAAGACCCGCGCGGTCAAGATGGCGCTCGACAAGGACAAGATCACCCTGTCGGTGACGAGCCCCGAAAACGGCACCGCGGCCGAGGACGTACCCGGCGACTATAGCTCGCCGGGCTTCGAGATCGGCTTCAACGCCCGCTATCTGCTCGACATTCTCGGCCAGATCGATGGCGACATGGTCGAGGTTCATCTGGCCGATGCCGCCGCGCCGACCCTGATTCGCGAGAATGACAAGGCGCCGGCGCTGTACGTCCTCATGCCGATGCGGGTGTAAGGGTAGTCAGCCCGCAGAGGGTCGTCATGCTGAACATGTTTCAGCATCCACCGCGCCACAGGAGCGACGGAGCAGGTTGAAGAGTGGATCCTGAAACAGGTTCAGGATGACGGTTGAGGGGTTCGACCGACCACGAGGGGAAAGCACCGCCATGCCGCTGACCGTCGCCCCCGATCTCCAGGCGATCATCGACCGAATCGCGGACGAGATGCGCGGGCAGGCCGATCGCGGCAAGGTGGCCGACTATATCCCCGGCCTCGCGCGGGTCGATCCGAAGCATTTCGGCATCGCCATCGCCACCCATGACGGCCGGATGTATTCGGCGGGCGACGCCGCGGTGCCCTTTTCGATCCAGTCGGTATCGAAGGTGTTCGCGCTGACCATCGCGCTGGGCAAGGTCGGCGATGCGCTGTGGCAGCGGGTCGGCCGCGAACCTTCGGGCAATGCCTTCAATTCGATCATCCAGCTCGAGGCGGAGCACGGCATCCCGCGCAACCCCTTCATCAATGCCGGTGCGATCGTCGTCGCCGATGTGGTGCTGGCCGGCCATGAACCGCGCGAGGCGATCGGCGAGATATTGCGCTTCTGCCGCCATATCGCCGGCGACGAGAGCATCATGATCGACGAGGAGGTGGCGAAGGGCGAGGCCGACACCGGCTTCCGCAACGCCGCGCTCGCCAATTACATGCGCGCCTTCGGCAATATCCACCATCCGGTCGAGCAGGTGCTGGGGGTCTATTTCCACCAGTGCGCACTGACGATGACCTGCCAGCAGCTGGCGCGGGCGGGCCGCTATCTGATGCTGGAGGGGCAGCACCCCGATACCGGCTTCAACGTCGTCTCGCCGATGCGGGCACGGCGGATCAACGCGCTGATGATGCTGTGCGGCCATTATGACGGATCGGGCGAGTTCGCCTTCAGGGTCGGCATCCCCGGCAAATCGGGGGTCGGCGGCGGCATCATGCTGATCGTGCCGGGCATCGCCTCGATCGCGGTCTGGTCGCCGGGGCTCAACGAGCGCGGCAATTCGACGCTGGGATCGCTGGCGCTGGAGCGGCTCGCCGTGGCGACCGGCTGGTCGGTGTTCAACCAGCGCGAGCCGGGATAGGCGGCCTTCTTACCCCTCTCCCATCGTCATGGGAAAAGGGAGCCTGGGCCATCACCGCGTATAGGGCACGAACTTGCCCAGCCCGCAGGCGCCATAGGTGATCGGCGAATCGGCCTCCGCGATCATGATCATATCGTTGCCGCAGAGCTGGCTGGACGGGGTCCGGGTGATGATGATGCGGCGCGGGTTGAGCATGTCGCAGCGGCCGCCATCGGGCTGATTGACATACCAGCGGCGGGGGCTTTCCTTGTAGATCACCGCCGTCGCATCGACGATCTCGGACGATCGGATGCGGGTCAGCTGGATGCACGAGACCGGATCGCCGGCGGTGCGGCCGGCCAGTTCCTTCACCGCCTTGGCCGACAGCGGCGCGGGGGCATCGGACGCGGCGAGCAGCAGCGGCACGGCGAACAGCGGAAGAAGCGAGCGGGCACGGATCATGGCGACTCTCCACAAGGGGATTTCACGGCCGTTGAAACGCACGACGACTCGGGCGGTACCGCCGAGCCGTTCGCGAGCATAGCCTTTTCAGCCCTTGAACACATCCTTCGCCGCGCGGCGGCGGGCAAGCTCCCCGGCCGAGCCGGCGCGCATGAAGGGATTGGTGGCGCGTTCGAGCGCGATCGTCGTCGGCACCGTCGACTCGCCGCGGGCGCGGGCGGCGTCGACATCCGCCATCCGCGCCCGGATCGCCGCATTGTCGGGCTCGGCGGCGAGCGCATAGCGGCCGTTGGACTGGGTATATTCATGCGCGCAATAGACGGCGGTTTCGCCGGGCAGCGCGGACAGACGCTCCATATTGTCGAACATCTGCTCGGCCGTGCCTTCGAACAGCCGCCCGCAGCCCATCGCGAAAAGGGTGTCGCCGACGAACACCGCCTGCGCATCGGGCAGGTGGATGGCGATATGGCCTGCAGTGTGCGCCGGCACCTCCATCACCCGGCCCTCGATCGCGCCGAGGCGCACGCTGTCGCCTTCCTTCAGCGCGACATCGAGGCTGGGAATCTTCCCCGCCTCCGCGGCCGGCGCGCTCACGGTGGCACCCGTCGCCGCCTTGATCGCGTCATTGCCGCCGATATGGTCGGCATGCCAGTGGGTGTTCCAAATCTGCCCGATCGTCCAGCCGCGCTTCGCCGCCTCCGCGAGCACCGGCTCGGCCACCGCCGGATCGACCACGGCGGTCTCGCCGGTGGCATCGTCGTGAAGCAACCAGATATAATTGTCGCTGAGCACCGGAATGCGGACGACCTGAAGGCCCTGGCTACCCGGCGTCATCACCAGACCCCGATGTTCGGCATCGACGCCCAGGGCTCGGCTGGGTCGAGCCGGCCGTCCTGGAGCAACTCGATCGAGATATTGTCGGGGGTGCGGACGAAGGCCATGTGGCCGTCGCGCGGCGGACGGTTGATCGTCACCCCGGCATCCATCAACCGCTGGCAGGTCTCGTATATATTGTCGACGCGATAGGCGAGGTGGCCGAAATTGCGGCCGCCATCATAGCCCTTCTCATCCCAGTTATGGGTAAGCTCGACCTGCGCCGCCTCATCGCCGGGGGCCGCCAGGAAGATCAGGGTGTAACGGCCCTGCTCACTGTCGAAGCGCTTTATCTCGCGCAGGCCGAGCAGTTCGAAGAAGCGGACGGTAGCCTCCGGATCGGAGACGCGGATCATGGTGTGGAGATATTTCATGCGACGAGAGATAGGCTTAGGCCGCCAACCTCTCAACCCTTCGCTCGTCACCCCAGCGCAGGCTGGGGTCCATTTGCGAGAAGACAGACATGGATGCCAGCCTGCGCTGGCATGACGGTTAGGGCTAGGGTTGGAGTTTGGCTTCCCCACCCTGCAGGGCCAATGCCGCCGCCTTGCCCGCATTGCTGTCGGGCGCCGATCCCGCCGCCTTCGTCCACGCCGCCCTGGCGTCGGCCATATTGCCGGCGGCGGCGGCGATATTGCCCGCCTCATAGGCGATCGACGCATCGTCGGGCGACAGCTGCGCCGCCTGCCGGATCGCGCTGAAGGCCAGCGGCAGTTCCTTCATGCGCCGCGCGAGATTGGCGCGCAGCAGCCAGCCGAGCGGGTCGCTGGGCACCAATGTGGTCGCCTGCGCGAGATCATCCCTGGCGGCGGGGAGATCGCCGATATCGACGGCGGCGCGGGCCCGGTCGAGATGGACCTCGCCCTTCATCTCCTTCGACAGGCCCGGCAAGGCCAGCGTACGATTGAAGGCCAGGCCGGCGCGGGCCGATTCGCCGCCCGCCAGCGCGGCATTGCCGGCCTGCATCCACAGGATCACCGCGACCGGGTCCTGCGCGATCTGGGCGTCCTTGGCGGCGCCTTCGAAGGTGGCGGCAGCGGCCGGCCATTGCTCGAGCGCGGCCTGGGCGAGGCCCAGACACTGGCGCGCGGCGATGCCGCCGCCCGTCGAGGCCCAGGCCCGCGCCTCCTCCATCGCCTTGTCGGGCGCGCGCTTGGCAAGCGCCGCGCACCGCTGGCCCCGCGCATTATGCTCCGCCTGGGTCGGCGGCGTGGGAGGGGCAGGTGCCGCGACGGCGGCAGCAGCGGCGATCAGGGCGAACATCATGGCTCCATCAGCGGCGCGACGGTCGCGATCAGCAGGGCGATGTCGCCGGGCTGCGACAGCCGATGGTCGCCGTCCTTGACGAGGATCGTCTGCACATCGGCTGAACGGAGCGCCCGGCCCAGCCGCAGCGCGATCGAGACCGGCACGACATCGTCGCGCTGGCCATGGAGCAGGCGCACCGGCCCGGCAAAGTCGATCTCGCCCAGCTCGCCTTTGGCCAGCAGCAGGTTCGCCTGACCCGATTCCCAGAAAGCCAGCGTGGTTTCCTGCGGTTCGTCGACATAGGGGCTCGGCCGCACCAGGCCGGCCTGCTCGTGCAGCAGCGCGACCTGATCCTCGGTGAAGCCCCAGTCGGTGAAATCGGGCGCGGCGGCGATGCCGACCAGCGCCTGCACCCGCCCCGGCAGCGCCAGCGCAACCAGCAGCGCCAGCCAGCCGCCCATCGACGACCCCACCAGCACCAGCGGCCCCTGCGACGCGAAGGCCGCGATCAGATCGAGCGCGTCGTCGCGCCAGTCGGCCAGGGTGAAATCGGCGAAGCGCCCCTCGCTTGCGCCGCAGCCGGCATAGTCGAAGCGCAGCATCGCCCGCCCCTCACGCCCGGCCCAGGCATCGAGCGCGGTCGCCTTCTCGCCCTCCATGTCGGACATATAGCCGGGGAAGAAGATGATCGTCGGCCCGCGTCCGGGGCGATAGCGATAGGCGAGCGCGGGCTTGTCGGGGCGGGTGAGATAGGCGGTCATGGCGCCGCTTTACCCCGATGGCGGTCAGAATCGGAAGGGAAAGTCGCCCTTCGGCTTCGCCTTGCCGCACATCGCGCGCACCGCCGCCCATCGCGCCGGATCGAGCGCGGGCGGCGCGCCGGCCATGGCCTTTGCCGCCCTGTCGAAGCGCCGCTGCCGATCGGCCGAGGGCGGGTGGCTCGCCATATAGGCGAAGACGCCGGGCAGGCCGGCCTCGTCCTTGCCCAGCCGCCGGAACAGCGCGGCGGTGGCGGCGGGACTGATCCCGGCGGCGCGAAGCTGCGCGATCGAATAATCGTCGGCCTCGCTCTCGGCGGCGCGGCTGTAGCGCGAATCGATCAGCGCCTGGCCATAGTCGGCGGCGGTGCCGCCCGATCCGATCAGCAGACCGATGCCGAAGCGGCGGAGCAGCGCGACGAGGACATGGCGATGCTCGACATGGCCGATCTCGTGCGCGAGCACGCCCGCCACCTCATCGGGCGACCGCGCCTCGTCGATCAGGCCGCGAAAGATCAGGATGCGTCCGCCCGGCAGCGCCACGGCGTTGACAACGGGGATGTCGACCACGCCGATCCGGATCGGCTGCGACGCCGGCGACAGGCGGCGGGCGAGGCCATCGAGCGCCTGTTGGCCGGCAGAGGCGCGGCAGGCATGCTCGCCGAAATCGCCGCTGATCGCGTCGCCCAGCTTCTGTTCCCAGCTATAGGGAATGGCGCGGGCGATCAGCCCGAAGCCCTGGACCGCCGCGACGAGCGCGAGCCCCGACAGGACGATCAGCACCGCCGCCGCCCGCCACAGCCCGATCCGGTCGATCAGCTCGCCATATTGCGCCGCGGCCGGCAGGCGCCACAGGATCGCTGCGGGCGGCGCGACATCGAAGCCCAGCCGCCAGCCGGCGATATCCTTGTGGCCGTAGAGCAGCCCGGCACCGTCGAGCCGGCGGAGCGATGCCAGCGGCACCGGCGCGAAGCCGCTGATCGTGAGCAGTTCGCCCTCGACCGCGACGGCGGTTTCATGGCGCTGCGCCGACTGGCCGTCATGCAGCCAGGCCGGTGCGTGCCGGTCGTTGGGATCAGAAGGCGCCGACATCGAAAGCGTCGAGCGGGCCTTCGCCCTGGCTGGGTTGGCTGGTCGTCGATTGGGTCAGGGCGGCCAGCTCTACTTCGCCCGTGGCTTCGAGATGGCGGATGAAGAACGACCAGTTGCGATAGCCGAGAAAGATGGCGCCGATGCCCAGCGTGACGATCACCAGGCCGATATTACCGAAAAGCAGTTTGATCCAGTCGATCGTCCGGGCGGTGAATTCGAAACCAATTCTGTTGAGCGTCAGCGCGCCGATCGCTTCGCGCAGGAAGGCGGCATAGTAGACGATCGCGATCACGCCCATGGCGAGATAGACCGCCATCGCGCCGATGATCACGCCGCCGAGCGCCGCAGGATTGGGTGCACCCGCACCCGCACCCGCAACGCTGCCCGCGACGACGGCGATTCCGCCGACGCATCCGACAATGGGCAGCAGGTAGAAGAGCAGGAAACGCCCGATGATCGGTCTCCAGTGCGCGTGCGCCGAGAAGTCCTGATTGCCGAAGCTCAGCCGGCCCCAGCGGTCGTTCCACAGGCTCGTCATCGACCATGGGATGAGGAAACCGAAGATGAGCCCGCCGATCGCGGTCTTCCAGAGCGAGGTGAGGGCATAGCCCCAACCGGCATCGTTGCTGCCGCCCCGTATGCCGTGCCACAATGTCCGGCTCAGCCGATACCGAAGGCTGCGATACCGCGCCAGGCCATAGAGATAGAGAATGGCCACATAGGCGACCAGCGTGAGCCCGAACGCCGCCAGCAGATGGCCTCGCGCAGCCATGCCCTGAACGACGAACTGAATGACGAACAGCGGAAGGCCGAGCAACAGCATGACCAGCAAAAAGCCGATGAACAGCTCCTTGCCGGTCCCGGTCCATTCGAGCGGATCGCCGATGAAATCGGTGCGGCTCCACAGATAGCGGCGCTCGCGGGTCTTGGCCCAGAAGCGGTAGATGCCGAGCGTGACGATGATCAGCAGCAGGTTGGTGAAGGCGATCGGCGCGAATTCGCGCCAGTTGCCGTTGAAGCGGAAGGCGCTGCCCGCCTGATCGTCGTCCATCGTCCCCGTCTCCCCCGAGCCCGGCGGGATCGGACTATGCAAAGGCCGTTACGTCAAGCGCAGATCGCTCCGATGTGACGCGAAGCCTTCCCCTCGCCCGATATCGCGGGCATAAGCCGCGCTCCGCAAAATCAAGGAATCCTGAACTCCCATGTCCGATCTTCTCACCATCACGCTTCCCGACGGCTCGGTGCGCGAAGTGAAGACCGGCACGACCCCGGCGGAGATCGCCGCCGCGATCGGCCCCGGCCTCGCCAAGGCGGCGCTGGCCGCGCGGGTGGATGGCGAGCTGCGCGATCTCGATCGGCCGCTCACCAGGGATTCCGCGCTGGCGCTGGTGACGGCGCGCGACGAGGCCGATGCGCTCGATCTCGCCCGCCACGATTATGCGCATATCCTGGCCGAAGCAGTGCAGAGCCTGTTCCCCGGCACGCAGATCACCTTCGGTCCGTCGACCGACGATGGCTTCTATTATGATTTCGCGCCCGCCGCCGGTCGCGGCCCCTTCACCGATGAGGAGCTGCCCGCCATCGAGGCGGAGATGCGCAGGATCATCGCCGCCAACAAGGTGCTGCGCCGCGAGGAATGGAGCCGCGAGCAGCTGATCTCGCGCTGGAAGCAGCAGGGTGAGAGCTTCAAGGCCGAATGGGCCGCCGAGCTGCCCGGCGACGAGCCGCTGACGGTCT
>CAZJXG010000032.1:0-26699 GCA_964549965.1 uncultured Sphingomonas sp.
GGCGGCAAGATCCTTACGAAACAGCCCGACGCTCGCGATCCGTTCCATAACCATGGCGGTTGCCCCGCCCCCGTGAGAGAATATGAAACGCAGCTTCGGATAAGCGCTGAGCACCCCTGACCAGAGCAAGCTGGAGATCGTTCGGGCGGTATCGACCGGAAACTCGATCAGTCGGTCTGGCACGTCGGGAACCAATCCGGCGCAACAGGGCGCACTGGTTGGATGAATATATACCAGTCCGCCGCGCTCGCCCAATGCATCGAACAGCGGACGAAAGGCACGATCGCCGAGATAGCGACCGCCATAGTTGCTCAATAACCCGACGCCGCGCACGTGCGGCAAAGCGGCGGTGCGCTCCGCCTCTCGGATCGAGCCCTCTATGTCTGGCATCGGCAACGCGGCGAAGAAGCTGAACCGCCCTGGGTGGCTGTTGCTCAGTGCCGCCGCATAGTCATTGCATTCGCGCGACACACGACGGGCCTGGGCGGCGTCGCCGAAAAAGGTTCCGGGCGCGGAGATGGACAATATGCTCTCGTCGACCCGCGCCATTGCCATCGACTGAAGCGATGCTTCGGGCGTCCATGTCGTCCAGCCGACAGGAGCAAACCGATCCAGCCATCCCTTGACCAGCCCCTCCAGGTTGGGCGGCACGAAGTGATGATGGATGTCGATCGCCCCCGTCGCAAACGCAGGGGGCTGCTGCTGAGCCAGGCTTTGACGAGGCAATGCGGCGAGCGAAAGGCCACCAATCATCCCGGCGATGACGCGCCGGCGAGGAATAGCGTGACTGCAGTCCGGTGCATGTGCTCCAGCGAAGGGCCCAGCGGCCTCATGGAGGCCTCGCCCGCGGCCGTCATGTGATGTCATATTCCATCCCTATCACTCGTGAAAGCGCCATCGCCGATCGCGGCTTCGCGTATATATTTGATGTATGATACCAACTTTTAGGAGACCAGAAATCGAACCTGACGGCCACAGATAATAAGGAAAAGGCGTCGATCATCGTTTCGCGCGCCGGCTCATCCGTAATGGCACATTGCAGCGGCCGCAGCCTCCATCGGCCCCATTAGCGATCGTAGCAGCGCCCGTGCAATCAATGAACACGAGTCCCCCATGGATAGCGCAAATGCGCGTAATAGCTTGAATCCGCAGCATGCTCGGAACAGCCCCTCTCATAGCAGATTATGGTGCCCCGGGGGCCGTGTCAACGTATTTTTAAAATAATGTACCTGTTTTTATCGATCGCGACCCGATCGGAGGAGATAAAGGCTGCTCCCGAAATATCTTCGACCTCTGGACCGGTATTGCTGCAATCCGCCCGTTGACGCTTCATCTCCATAGGTATATGTGATCACGTATATATAGGCGGCTATCAACCTATATCTCTGATGTCTAGGGGGCCGTGGCAGCCACGGTTAAGCCGACCTTGCGAAGGGGGTTTCTAATGTCCGCCGATATACTGGGTTTCGTGCGGGGACATCCGCCGATTTGAAGGAGCTGCTGCATCTTCGTGTTCACAAATGCTGCCGGCGCTTCGCAGCTCAAGCGCTAATCATCATAATCTCTCGGCTACAGCAGGGGCAGATGTGACGCGTTTTATACGCGCCTTCCCTTCCATCAATTCTTTATCGAAACAAACAGGAATGAAGAATGCACGTTGATTTGACGGGTCGGCGCGCCCTGGTAACAGCGGGCTGCGCGGGAATTGGCCGGGCCATTGTCGAACAGTTCCTCGCAAGCGGCGCTGCCGTCGCGGTCTGCGATGTCTCGCCCGAGGCGCTCGCGGTATTTCGCGCCGACCACCCCAACCTTGTCGCCGTTCAGGCCGACGTGTCCGTCGAGGGAGATGTCGATATTCTCTTCGAGGAGGTCGTGGATCATCTCGGCGGACTCGACATCCTCGTCAACAATGCGGGCATATCCGGGCCGACCAAGCCGATCGACGAAATCGCGGTCGACGAGTGGGACCGCACGCTGGATGTCAACCTACGTGGCGCGTTCCTTTGCACGCGCCGCGCGGCACCGCTTTTGAAAGAGCAGCGAAGCGGGGCTATCATCAATATCTCATCGTCCGCGGGCCGGCTCGGCATGCCGCTGCGCGCGCCATATTCGAGTTCCAAATATGCGATCCGGGGTTTGACTGATACGCTCGCTATCGAACTGGGCGACTATGGTGTACGGGTCAACGCGATCCTGCCCGGGTTTGTTGCGGGTCCGCGTGGCGAACGCGTGATCAGCGAGCAGGCGGAGTCGCGGGGAATGGCGTATCATGATTACCTGCCGCTTTTTCTGCACAACATCTCCATGCATGTCGCGGTAGAAGACGTCGACATCGCCGCGATGGCGACCTTCCTCGCATCGGATCACGCGCGCTACATCTCCGGTCAATCGATCGGCGTATGTGCGAACTTCGAATCCTATCGCGCGCCGGCGGCGCAAACATTGTGACGTCGGTACTCGATCGCTTCGACCTGACGGGTCGCGTCGCGCTTATCACCGGAGCGTCGGGCGGCATCGGTCGCGCTATCGCCGAAGCGCTGGCCCAAGCCGGTGCCTTGGTGTTCGTGGGCGGGCGAACGGCCGCCACCCTCGCCACGCTGATTGACCAGATCAACGCCAATGGAGGGCGGGCGGCCGAGTGGCTGTTGGATATGAACGATCTGGCAGGCCTTCAGGAAGGCATCGACGACATTGCCCGGCAGGCCGGCAGGATCGATATCCTGGTCAATTGCGCCGGCATGATCGCGCGCTCATCGCTGGCGGAATGTCGCGATGATGCCTGGCAGGAAGTACTAGACGTCAATCTTACCGCCCCTTTCCAGCTCAGCCGTGCCGTGGCGCCTCATATGGCGGCGCAACGGTGGGGAAGAATCGTCAACGTGGGGTCGGCACTGTCCGTGCAGGGTAAAGCGAACGCCATAGCCTATGTCGCCAGCAAGCATGGCATCGCCGGGCTGACGCGCGCGCTCGCGGCAGAATTGGGGTCGTCCGGCATTTGCGCCAATGCGCTGTGTCCAGGCTATGTACGGACCGAGATCAACCGATCATTGCAGAATGACCCGAGTTACAGCGACAAGATCGAGGCCGCGACCCCGCTGGGGCGCTGGGCCGTTCCGGCCGACATGACGGGGCCGGCGCTGTTCTTATGTTCGGAAGCTGCATCCTACGTGAACGGTCATCTGCTCGTGGTCGATGGAGGTATGACCCAGACGCATTGAGCGGCTCAACGCGAAGCCTCGCCGTGACGGGTGCCGTCAGAGATCTGCCTTCCTGGAAAAACATTGGAACCGTCGTGCACTATGGTCAGCCTGCCTGACAAGAACCCTTTGTGGCACGTGAATTGGGGAAATGTATCGGGCATTGGCAATCATTCTGGCCGCCGCTCGACTGCCCGGCTTGGCGCGCGCCCAATGGCGGTCAAGCTACTTTCCCATAGCTAAGCGCCCTGGTCGTGAGTGAGCTCGATGGCGTGACGATATGAGGCCCGGCAGCCTCTACGCCGGAGTATCGATGGGAGAAGAATGTGTTGCCCGACAAGAAGGTCGTCGTGTTCGGACTGGGCGGTACGATCGCCTCGATACCCGGTTTAGCACCGGGCGTCTCGCCGCAGTTGGCCGCGTACGATATCGTTCGCGCGATACCGGAGCTTGAAAAGCGCGCCGAAATAGAATGCATTCCCTTCCGCACGGTGCCGGGCGCCCATTTGCGCATCGAGGATCTGGTCGGCCTGGCTGTCGAAATCGAACGTTGCCATCGCAGTGGTTCGCATGGCGTCGTGGTGATGCAGGGCACGGACACGATTGAGGAAACCGCGTTCGCGCTTGATCTGCTGGTCGGCACATCTGGAGGCGTCGTCATCACGGGCGCCATGCGCAACCCGACGGTGGCTGGTGCGGACGGTCCAGCGAATATTCTCGCTGCCGTCACAGTCGCAGCGTCCCCCCAGTTCCGCGATGTCGGCGCCGTCGTCGTTTTGAACGACTCCGTTCACGCCGCAGCGTGGGTCTGCAAGTCGCACACTACCGCGCCGTCAGCGTTCGTGTCGCCGATGACCGGCCCGATCGGCTGGATTTCGGAGGGGGAGGCCAAGCTTGCCTGGGTCCCGCGACAACGGCACAAAATCCCACTCGGCGATATGCGCGGCGAGATTGCGGACGTCGGGCTGCTCAGTACCTGGCTCGGTGACGACGGTCGGCTTGTGAGGGCTGCGACGCACCTCGGATATGCCGGGCTGGTCATCGCGGGCCTGGGAGGAGGGCATGTCAGCATCGAGGTCGCGGACGCGCTTGGTGAAGCAGCGGTGCAACTGCCCATAATTCTGGCGTCGCGCACTGGCGCCGGCGACGTATTGCGACAAACTTACGGCTTCGTGGGCTCCGAAATGGATTTGATCGGACGAGGACTGCTTCCAGCCGGTCCGCTCGACGGCGTCAAGGCGCGCCTCCTGCTGGCGCTCTGCCTCACGCGCTCGAACCGCGACGTGGCGGCGGCGCTCAGAGATTTCAGGAGCTTCACTGCGCGATAGGCGCGGCTGAAGCGGTACGACCAGTCAATAGGTCGGGGGTGTATTGATCCAGATGATGCGCGCCGGCGCAACGCCGGGGTTTCTGTAGCCATGGGGGCGCTTGGATTTGAAGTGAAAGGAATCACCTGGCCGCAGCAGATAGGAACGACCGTCGACGATAAGCTCGACCTCGCCATCGAGGACATAGCCGAACTCCTCACCATGATGTGATATTTCGCCCTCGCTTCGCGCGCCGACCGCCAGATGGTGCAGGTTGCCCTGCAGAAAGAGATCGGGCATCGGCGCGATCAGCCTTTCCAAGCTGATGCCACCGTGCATGCGGTCGTCGTCGTCGATTATCGGCCGTTCGCCGCAACGCAGGACGACCTCGCCCTCAACATCGCCGCCGCCGAACAAATGAGCGATATTGGTGTCGAGCGCTTCCCCGATGCGATGCAGAAGGTTCAACGATGGGGTCGATTTTCCGCTTTCCACTTTCGACAGAAAGCCTTCGCTGCAACCGACCTGCGCAGCGAGTTCGGACATCTTGAGCCCATTCAGCCGTCGCAAATGCCGGATCCGTTGACCGAGCTCCTTATTCAGCGCGCTTCTCCTGTTTGGCGAGCCTATGCCGGTGTCTATTATCTAGGCAAGTCACTTGACTAACTTGCCTTCCACCTGCCATGTATCAACGATCTATCGACGATAGCAAGGCCCCCTCGTGCATCTGCCCTACTCCGCCATGCCAGATCGTTCGCCCCTCCGCCGCGGACGAACCCGCCTGATAGTGTGGAGCGTCTTGAACGTCGAAAACTGGAGTTTGACACGCCATATGCCCCGCCGGGTGCTGCCGCCGCCGATGGGCGGGCAGACGATCCCCGACACCGCCAATTGGGCTTGGCACGAATATGGTATGAGAGTGGGGTTCTGGAGATTGCGTGCGATGTTCGAACATTTCGGCATCACCCCGACACTGGCAATCAACGGATCGGTATGCACTGTTTATCCGCGCATCGCGGAAGCGGCTGCTTCGTCCGGTTTCGAATTCATGGGGCATGGCTTCGTTCAGGCGCCGATGGCACAGATCGATGACGAAGAAGAGGCGATCCGCAGGACGATTGATGCCATTCGCGCGGTAACGGGCGTCAGGCCGCGAGGATGGGAGAGCCCCGGACTGACAGCGACCGAGCACACCCTGGACCTGTTGGCAAAGGCCGGCTTCGATTATGTCGCCGATTTGCCGGTAGACGACCAGCCTTGCGAGATTGGTACCGCGCACGGTCCACTCGTCGCAATGCCCTATACGGTGGAACTGAACGACGTCGTCGTCTCCGCGATCCAGATGCATAGCTCGGACGAGATGCTCAAGCGGGGTATCGATCAGTTTGCACGCCTTTACGCGGAAGGCGCAGAGTCCGTCCGCATTATGACGATAAGCCTGCATCCCTATCTATCGGGCGTTCCGCATCGCATCGGACATATAGAGCAGCTCTATGCTTACCTTCGCAAACAAAGCGAGGTCGAGTTCCTGACAGGCGCCGAAATCGTCGACTGGTGGCGTGATGCTCTGCCCGCGAAGGGCCCGTCCCAACCGGGCGGGAGTCTATGCTGAAATGATTGAGCCTATCCAACGCGGTTGAGAGGCTAGGAGCGGCGAAGCGGCCATGTCTCCCCGAAAGGCGCGGCAGACGGTGGGGATGCGACTTCGCCGTCAAGGCGTTGCAACTTGGCGAGGCTGGATCTCGTAATCGAGCGAATAGTTGTGCGGCGCCCGAATCGAGCAGAAGACGCCATTTCTCCGGCAGTGCCGGCAGCACGCGAGTGAAGCGCGCGGGTGATGTCTCGACGCCGACCTTCAGAACTAGCACCGAGCGTGCCCGGCGCACGGGCACAGGCTTCGGATCACTGGCCCGGAAACGCGAGCATAATTCTCGCTGCCCGGATCACCCCGCACGTCATGACACCTCGCGGCAGAGGCACGACGTTCCCGCCCTGACAGCAGAAGATAGTTTAGGGTTGAAATATATTGCCGATGGCCATATCCTTTGAGCTTAAACCGATCAGAGGGTCTATCGGATGAGAGTTGCATGTGTCGGCGGCGGTCCAGCAGGCCTCTATTTCGCCATCTCGATGAAGCTGCGCGATCCTGCTCACGACGTCACCGTGTTCGAACGCAACCGGCCCGGCGACACCTTCGGTTGGGGCGTGGTCTTCTCTGACCAGACAATGGAACATCTTCAGGCGAACGATCCGATAAGCGCTCGGACCATGACCGATGAGCTTGCGCACTGGGACGATATCGAAGTTCATATCGAGGATGGCGACCGTAAGATTGCCAATCGATCCGGCGGTCACGGCTTCATCGGCATAGGACGGAAGCGGCTGCTCAACATCCTGCAGGATCGCGCCCGGGAACTGGGCGTGAAGCTTGAGTTCGAGATCGAAGTGGAGACAGACAGCGACTTTCTCGCCGGTTATGATCTGGTAATCGCCGCGGATGGCCTGAACAGCAAGCTACGTCGCCACTACGACACCAGTTTCGAAACCGATATCGACGTCAAGAGAAACAAATTCATCTGGCTCGGTACGCACCAGCGGTTCGACGCGTTCAATTTCATCTTCGTGAATACCGAACATGGCTGGATCTGGGCGCACACCTATCAGTTCGACAAGGATACCGCGACCTTCATCGTCGAATGCTCGCCCGAGGTCTATGACGCCTTCGGTTTCGAGACGATGAGCCAAGAGGAGAGCTGTCGTACCTGCGAGAGGATTTTCGCCGATCATCTTGGTGGTCACGCACTGATGACCAATGCCGGTCATATCCGGGGTTCCGCCTGGATCAACTTCCCGCGTATCATCTGCAACAACTGGAGCCACGGCAACATCGTGCTGCTCGGCGATGCCGCGCACACCGCGCATTTCTCCATCGGATCAGGCACCAAGCTTGCGCTGGAGGATGCGATCAAACTCGCAGAAGTGGTGAACCGGCCGGGGATCGGCGACAAGGGAGCGCTCGAAGGCGCGCTGAAGGAATATCAGGACGAGCGGCAGCTGGAGGTCGTCAAGCTCCAGAACGCGGCGCGCAATTCGACCGAGTGGTTCGAGCATCTCGATCGCTATCTGAAAATGGACCCGAAACAGTTCACCTACGCGCTGCTGACGCGCAGCCAGCGGGTCAGCCACGAAAATCTGCGGCTGCGCGATCCGGCCTGGCTGGCCGATCTGGAGAAAACGTTCGCGCAGGCCGCGCTGGGCACGCCGGTGATCGAGCCGCTGCCGCCGATGTTCACCCCTTTTCGCCTGCGCGGGATGGATCTGCGTAACCGCGTAGTGATGTCGCCCATGGCGATGTATTCGGCGACCGACGGTGTGCCGGACGACTTTCACCTCGTCCATTATGGCGCCCGCGCGCTGGGCGGGGCCGGGTTGATCATCACCGAGATGACCTGCGTCTCTCCCGAGGGGCGGATCACGCCGGGCTGCACCGGCATCTGGAATGATCAGCAGGCCGAGGCTTGGGGACGGATCACCGGCTTCGTCCATCGAACCCCGGGGGCGAAGATCTGCCTGCAGATCGGCCATAGCGGCTCGAAAGGATCGACCCGCCTTGCCTGGGAAGGAATCGACCAGCCCCTAGAACGGGACAATTGGCCGATCGTCGCCCCGTCGAACGTGCCCTATCTGGCAGATGGCCGGGTGCCCGTCGCGCTGACCGAAGATATGATGTCCAAAATCAAACGGGAATTCGTAGCAGCGGCATCGCGCGCGCATGCAGCAGGTTTCGACATGATCGAACTGCATTGTGGGCATGGCTATTTGCTCTCAGGTTTCATCAGCCCGACACAGAATAAACGCACCGATCAATATGGCGGCAGCCTGACGAACCGCTTGCGCTATCCGCTCGACGTCTTCCGGGCCATGCGCGCCGTGTGGCCTGAGGAAAAGCCGATGTCCGTCCGAATCTCCGCGCACGACTGGGTGGGTAAGGACGGAGTGACGCCCGAGGAAGCCGTGCTGATCGCGCAAGCATTCAAGGACGCTGGCGCCGATCTGATCGACGTATCGTCGGGCCAGGTGACCAAGGCCGAGAAGCCGGTTTACGGTCGCATGTTTCAGACCCCCTTCTCCGATCAGATCCGGAACGAGGTGGACATCCCCACCATCGCTGTCGGCAACATCTTCGAGATTGACCATGTCAACTCGATCATAGCGGCTGGCCGCGCCGACCTCTGCGCGCTGGCCCGCCCGCACCAGATGGATCCCAACTGGACGCTGCACGCGGCGGCGGCACAGCAGCTCAGAACGGCACCCGTGCCCGAACAATATAAGAGCGGCTATTTTCAGTTGACGCTGAACTTGCAGCGCGCGGCGCAGATGGCGGCAGCCAAGTGATTCCCGGTCATGCCTTGGTCACAGGCGGCGGCAGCGGCATAGGCCGTGCCATCGCCGTCGGTCTGGCCGACGCGGGATGGCAGGTGACGATCCTCGGCCGAGATGTCGCCAGGTTGGAGGCTGTCCGTGCCGAGCGTCCGGCGGTGCTGGCGCTCTGTGCCGACGTCGGCGACGAGGCCGCCGTGAACGCCGCCATCGCCAGTGCCGTCACAGCGCGTGGGCCGGTCGGCGCGCTAATCAATTGCGCCGGTGTGGTGCAGAGCGCTCCCTTCGAAAAGCTGGGCGATGACCGGTGGAATGCTGCATGGCGGACCAATGTGATGGGCGCGGTACATCTGAGCCGGGCGGTGCTGCCGGGCATGCGGAATCTGCCTGCCGCGCGGATCGTCAACATCGCCAGCACCGCGTCGCTCAAGGGCTATGCCTATGTCAGCGCCTATACCGCGACCAAGCACGCTCTGCTGGGTCTCACCCGCGCGCTTGCGGTGGAGCTTGCGGGCACGGCGATCACCGTCAACGCCGTGTGTCCGGGCTATGCCGATACCGACATCATCCGCGACGCGATCACCACCATCGTCGCCAAGACCGGCCGCAGCGAGGCCGAAGCGCTGGCCACCTTCACCGGCGCCAATCCGCAGGGCCGCCTGATCGACCCCCAGGAGGTGCTGGGCACAGTCACCTGGCTGCTCTCCGATGCGGCCCGTTCGATAACCGGCCAGGCGATCGTCATCGCCGGTGGCGAAATCATGTAAGGGAACTGAAAGCAATGTTTGAACCCACAACTTATCATCCTGAACATTTCGCGTTCGCCTTTGCCGACAAGGTGGCGACGGTCACGCTCAACCGCCCCGACCGGAAGAACCCGCTGACGTTCGATTCCTATGCCGAGTTGCGCGATATGTTCCGCAATCTCGTCTATGTGCCCGATATAAAGGCGGTTGTGATCACCGGTGCCGGCGGCAATTTCTGCTCCGGCGGCGACGTGCATGAAATCATCGGTCCGCTGACCAGGATGGACATGCCCGAATTGCTGGCCTTTACCCGCATGACCGGCGACCTCGTCAAGGCAATGCGTCGCTGTCCGCAGCTGGTGGTTGCGGCGATCGACGGCGTTTGCGCCGGCGCAGGTGCGATCCTGGCAATGGCCTCCGACATTCGCTTCTGCACGCCGCTTGCCAAGACGGCTTTCCTGTTCACGCGGGTCGGGTTGGCTGGCGCCGACATGGGCGCGTGCGCAATTCTGCCTCGGATCATCGGCCAGGGCCGTGCCGCCGATCTGTTGTTCAGTGGCCGGGCGATGACCGCAGAAGAAGGCGAGCGCTGGGGCTTCTTCAACCGGATCGTCGAGCCTGATGCCGTGCTGGGTGAAGCGCAGGCTTATGCCGCGATGTTGGCCGCCGGGCCGACCTTCGCGCATGGCATCACGAAGAACCAGCTGGAGATGGAGTGGGCGATGTCGATCGACACGGCCATCGAGGCCGAGGCCCAAGCGCAGGCTATCTGCATGCAAACCAAGGATTTCGAACGGGCCTACAATGCTTTCGTTGCAAAGCAGCGACCGGTCTTCGAGGGGAACTGACGTGGCGGACATCAGCTATCTCAGCTGGCCGTTTTTTGAGGAGCGCCATCGCAGCCATGCCGCCGAGCTGGAACAATGGTGCGCCGAACATCACCGCGCGCTCGATAGCCATGGAGGGGACGTGGACGCCGAATGTCGGCGGCTCGTAAAATTATTGGGCGACGCCGGCTTTCTGCGAGCGGCCGTGCCATCCGAATATGGCGGATCCAATAGCCCGATCGATGTTCGTACGCTTTGCCTGACGCGACAGATCCTTGCCTACCATTCCGGCCTCGCCGATTTCACGTTCGCGATGCAGGGCTTGGGAACGGGGGCCATCAGCCTTTTCGGCTCGGAGGCCATCAAAAGGACCTATCTGCCAAAGGCCGCCACCGGAGAGTTCATCACCGGTTTCGCTCTTTCGGAAAAGGAAGCCGGTTCGGACGTTGCCGCAATGGACATGCGGGCGACCCGAACGCATGGCGGTTGGACGCTGGATGGCGAAAAGACATGGATTTCCAACGGGACGATAGCCGATCTGCTGACGGTATTTGCGCGTAGCGGCGAGGGCCCTGGCGCAAAGGGCATCTCGGCGTTCGCCTTTCCGACGAGCACAAAGGGCTTTTCGGTGCCGGAGCGCATCGACGTTATCGCACCCCATCCGTTGGCGACGATCCATTTCGATAATTGTTTCGTTTCGGACGATCACCTGCTGGGTGAGGCGGGCCAGGGCTTCAAAGTCGCCATGTCGACACTCGACATGCTTCGTCCGACGGTTGGCGCGGCGGCTCTCGGTTTTGCGCGCCGCGCAACCGACGAAGCACTAAGCCGGGCGACGACGCGGACGCTGTTCGGCGCGCCGTTATCGGACCTTCAGTTCAGCCAGGCGGCTCTTGCCGAAATGGCGGTCGGGAACGACGCGAGCGCGCTGCTGATCTATCGGGCGGCATGGGCGAAGGACAACCGTCAACCGCGGATTACCCGCGAGGCCGCTATGGCAAAACTCTACGCCACCGATACGGCGCAACAGACCATCGACAAGGCTGTGCAGCTGTTCGGCGGGGCCGGTGTGGTCAGCGGCAACATTGTCGAGCGCCTCTACCGCGAAATTCGGGCGCTGCGTATCTACGAAGGTGCCAGCGAAGTGCAGAAGGTGGTGATCGCACGCGCCGTGATCGCCGAAGCGCAGGGAAAAGGGGCATGAAGGTTTTGCAGCCCGCGGGTTGGCCGCGGCCAAAAGGCTACTCGAACGCGATCGAGACGCGGGGGCGGACGATCTATGTCGCAGGGCTGATCGGCTGGAACGAGGAAGAGACGTTCGTCGCACGCGACCTGCCGGGGCAGTTTGACCAGATATTGCGCAACCTTGTCGCGCTGCTAGCCGAGGCGAATGCTGGGCCCGAGCACGTCGTCCGCATGACCTGGTACGTCACCGACAAACAGGCCTATCTGCGTGAGGCCCGGCGGATCGGTGAGATTTATCGCTCGATCATGGGGCGGGCCTTCCCGGTGATGGCCGTCGTCCAGGTGGTCGCGCTGATGGAAGACGATGCGTTGATCGAGATTGAGGCGACCGCCGTCATTCCAGACTGACTGTATCGGTTCGACCACGGGCCAGTTACCTGCGTCCAGGCAGAGTCTGTCGGCCGTATATGGGCGCGCATCCAACAGTCGAGAGGTTGGGCTCAGAGCGCAACTCGGAAGGGTTCCTCTGTAAAACAGCCCCACCCCTCACGGATTGGTTGCTCACGCTTGGCTGGCTGATGCCAAGGCCCTCTGCGCTTCGCCTCCGACGCACCGAAATTTCAGGGACGTGCCGCCGTTTCCGCCGTCGATCGCGTGCAATGACGTCTAAAATGGAGCTGAAGCTTGTGGCCGCGCTCTTGATATTTTACGGCTAAATCATAATGGAACGCCCGGCGCTGTGCGGGACCAAGGACGCTGTGATTATGATCGAGGAGAGACTCCAGGGTGCTGCGTCGGCTCCGTTGGATTTGCGGGTCTGGGTTCGGCTGTTGAGCTGTGCGATGCGTATCGAGAAGCGCCTGCGTCGAAATTTTGCTGAACAGTTCGACACCACGCTCCCGCGCTTCGACGTGATGGCATCGCTTGATCGTTTTCCGGACGGGCAGACCATGGGCGAGCTGTCCAGAGCATTGCTCGTATCGAACGGCAATGTGACGTCGATTGTCCGGCAGCTCGAGGCGCAGAAGCTGATTATGTCACGCGCCGACCCCAATGACCGTCGCTCCGCTATCGTGACCCTCACCAGCGAAGGCAAAGCGGCATTCTCCGTAATGGCCGAAGCGCATCGCCGATGGGTTAACGACGCGATGGTGGACTTCGGACCTGATAAGCAACAGCAGCTGTTCGATTTGCTCGACGATCTGAAAAAATCGATTGGCAGATCCTAGGCCCCGTTCAATCCGTCATGGGCAAGTTCGATCTGCCCGCCCATCCCACTATGCCGCAGCGTCCCCGGAAACGTTCGCGCTGCGCCCAGGCCCGCCCCACCCAAAACATCAAACCTTCACACGGACGCCGACTGACATATACCGACCGATGACATCGTAGAGCGCCTTGTTCGTTGAGTAATAGATTCCGAACGGGGCGCTCGGAGCGACCGGAGGTTTGCGGTTGAACAAGTTGTTGACCGTCCCGAAGATTTCGAAGGAATTACTGCCCGAGTAAATCCTTAACTTCGCGGTAACGTCGGTATAGAAGACGGCGCTGACACGATTGTTGTCAAGAGCGCGCTCCAGCGTCGTGTCGAGCTTGCCGCCGCCGATATAGCGCTCCTGGGCGAAGACCGAAAATGCCCCCAACTCATATCCCAGCTGGAGATTGCCCGACCAATGGGGCAGGCCTCCCACGCCAACATCGCCGGCACGGTCGATCTTGGCCGCACCGGGAATCTGCGTCGAATTCTCGTCTAGATAACTGATCAGAGCCCTGACGCTGAGCGTACCCTTGCCAACCTCGCCGCGATAGTTGAACTCGGCATCGACGCCGCGCGCCCTTGCCGACGCCAGGTTCAAAAAGGACGCCGTGATGATAATGGGCGCTCCGTTCGGTTGCGGCAGGACGCTGGAGCAAGCCGTGGCGGAGCCTGCGGCGCAAGCGTTAATCAAATCCTGGGTTGCAGGCTGGGTGATACCGTCCCTGATCTTGATATCGTAATAGTCCACCGTGGCGGTGAACCTGGGCAACCATGAGGGCCGATAGACCGCACCGATGGTCAACGTGTCCGCCTTCTCGGGTGCTAGGTTCGGATTGCCGCTGCGGAACAGACGGGCGGGCTGGCTGACGCCTTGGTAAATCACTGATGCGATCGATTCGAAGGACGGGGTGAAGAGTTCACCCAGATTGGCGGCGCGGATGTCGCGTGAACGCGTCGCCCGGAAACGCAGGTCGTAGAACGGCTCCCAGCTTCCGCCGACCTTCCACGTCGTCACCGAGCCGACCGTGCTATAATCCACCAGGCGGATCGCGCCGTTGATCGACAGCGAACGCGCGAAGGCAGCATCTTTCAAGAGGGGGACTTCGATTTCACCGAAACCTTCGCGGACGCTGTACTTGCCCGCAAGGCCAGGGAAGCTGTTGAACAGGTAATAGCTGGTGACACCCGGGGCGATCAGGCTTGGCGGCACGCCGCGCAATCCGGTGCCATCCATCGTCGCATCCTGGAACGGATCCTTCGTTACCCTGCCTTGTTCGCGGCGATATTCGCCGCCCACGGCCACCTTCACCTCGCCGGCAGGGAGCGTGAAGAGCGACCCGGCTACGCTAAGCGAGGCGATGTCTTCCTTCAGCTTCATGGTGGAAATGGCCTCGCCCTGCACGTACTGCACCGCTGCTTGCGAGGGGGAGCCAACGCCGAATAGGTTCAGCGGCACGCAACCCGGGTCTCGCCCCGCCAGCGTCGAACGGCAGACGATCTGGCCGTTCGCCGGATTGACGACGGCATCAACGGCAGCGAAGAGATTGCGGCGAAGCGTCGTATGCGTGTCACTGAAGTAGTCGTTCTCGCCATGCATATAGTAGCCGCTGACCTTCCAGCGGTCGCTGACGTTCCAGTCTGCCCCGGTGATCAACCGGTAGGTCGTGCTCTTCGTCGAAAGCGTTTGCGGCAATTCGGCGCTGACCCGGGTCATCGGGAACGATGTGACGCCGGCGTTATCCATCAGGGCCTGCGCCGTGGGCGACAGGAATGCATTGTCGCGGAAGATCGTGAAGGCGGTCGGGGTCAGCCCGTTAAAGCTGTTGGCAAGGTCGACGGTCGACTTCGATTCGGCAATCAAGCCCTCAGCATAGACCGTCACGTCGCCCAGTTCGAATTGGGGCCGCAGAAAGCCGGTCTTTCTTTCGACGCCATAGGCAATGGCCGAATCGAGGTTGACGCCGTCGCCACCGATCTGGCTCGTCGCTGTTCTGTTGGTGCCGAAGCTATATGGCGCAATCGCTCCGCCCGGCAGGAACTGGTTGCCTGCTAACGGCCCGGTAACAATCGAACCTCCGGCTGAGGCATAAATCCCGATGGGGCCCGCCACCGTCAGCCGCGGGGACGCCAAGCCGGTGGGCGCAATCCCCCACCGCTCTTCCAGGATGCGCCGCCCGGCACCGAACCCGATCTTATCCTGCTTGAAGTATTCAACGCTGCCGACAATATTGCCATTTCCGCCCAAGCGGCTTCCTGCCGTGAGCGTGAGCTTTCGCAGCCCGCCGTCCCGATATGAGGATACACCAGTCTGACCACTGGCGCGCACGCCAATGAACTTCTTGTCAAGAATGAAGTTGACTACGCCGGCCACGGCATCCGAACCATAGGTCGCCGAAGCGCCACCCGTGACAACCTCGACGCGCTGGACCAGATCCTGGGGGATCAGGTTGACGTCCGGCACGCCCGAGATGTTGGACGCGACGAAGCGGCGACCGTCAAGCAGGATCAACGTGCGCTCCTTGCCGAGACCGCGCAGGTTCAGGAAGCTCGAGCCACCGTCGCGAGCCGGCGAGACCGTGTTCGACGTACCGGTCGACGAGTTACGGAAGGCTGGTAACTGGTTGAGCGCGTCGGTAATAAGCTTCGGCGACGCGCTCTGAAGCTGCTCCGCGCTCGTCGCGAGAACTGGTGTGGGCGCGGCTGCGGCCGAACGCAGTCGCGTGCCGGTGACGACGATGTCACTGCCCGTGTCCGCAGAAGGCGCGGCGCTAGCCTGCGCCAGCGCACTCTGTGCCGGGAACACGGCTCCCAGCATGATCGCGGTTGCCAAAGCATATTTGCTTTCAAGCGAAGTCATAGCTCCCCCCCTCTGTTGATCGCCCCCTACGGAAGCTGTTGGTATGCTTCTCGGAAGCGTACAGACGTGTAACGCCTTCCAAAGGAGCAAACATTCTATATATTAGAATCTTGTTCTGATATTCAGATTAAATTGCAGGCCCAGACCAAGGCAATGAGGAATTGGGATCCAGCTTGTTTATCACATATGCATTATTCCCACTCGATCATGAGCGACATCTGGCGCCCTACCACTGCCGGCATAATTTCGAGGTTGGTGCAGGAGGGCAGCCCGTTCTGTGGCGCATCACGGAAGGCATCCGGGCGCTCCCGCGCCAGGTCGTGGCGGCGGTTACGTAAGCGCGGCGGCCGCAGTGAATTGCGGGTCGCCGTCGAAGCTACCCTCGGCGCGCTTGCCGATGCAGGTATCGATCATAGCGAAGTCGACGGCATATCGACCTTCACGATGGCCAATAATAGCGAACAGGAGATTTTCCGCGCCATCGCGGGAAGGATCTGAAATTACCTCGAGATTGGCGGAAAGCTGCCGATCAACATGTATGGCGGACAGTTGGGCCAAGCCTATATCCACGGCGTGAACGGCGTGGCAGAGGCCGTCCGGCAATTGCGCGGTACTGCGGTCAACCCGGTGCCCGCGTGACGGCGGGCAGCGACCTGCCCACCAGCGCCGCGATTCTAGGAGTAGACTGAATGCCCTCAATTGAACGGAGAAAACCCGCGGACACGGCCGGAATGACCCCGGCTGCCGGCTTTCTGTCCGACCTCCTGATCCAGCGCTTCAGCTGCCGGGGCTACCGCCCGGAGCCGGTTCCGCACGAAAAAATCGAGGCCATGCTCGCTATTGCGCAGAATGCGGCATCCTGGTGCAATTCCCAGCCCTGGCACGTCCACGTGACCGAGGGTCAGGCGACCGAGCGCCTGCGTGAGGCGATGTTTGCGCGTGCGAGCGCCGACGCAGCGGCGGGCGCCATGGTTCCCACATCCGACATTCCCTTCCCGCAGGCCTATACGGGCGTTTATAAGGAGCGTCAGCGCGAAGTCGGCTGGCAACTCTACGACGCGGTCGGCGTCGCCTATGGAGACCGCGTCGGCTCCACCAGGCAGACGCTGGAGAATTTCCGGCTTTTCGGTGCCCCCCACGCATTGCTTATCACGACGGAAAAGCGCATCGGCACCTATGGCGTACTGGACTGCGGAAGCTATCTGGGCACGCTGGTGCTGGCCGCGCAGAGCCTCGGCATCGGCATGATCCTGCAGGCCGCCTTCGCAAATTACTCCCCGTTGCTGCGCGAATTCTTCAATATACCCGAGAACCGGGACGTCGTTTGCGGGGCATCATTTGGCTGGCCGGACATGGATCACCCAGCCAATAGCTTCCGGTCTCGCCGAGCAGAGACGAGCGACGCCGTGACATGGCTGACAGCATAAGCCCGACGCCGCTCGGGAAGGCATTCGCTTTGCCGTCGGACGTTGCCCATTACGGAGAGCCCGCAGGCGACGGCAGCGTCCATGACAGCCGGCAATACACGCCCTATGTCTGGTTTGCGCAAGTGGCGCGGCGTTTTCCCGATGGGGTGGCGTTGGCCAGGCCTGACGGTCGCCTCACCTATTGCGGACTCGATGGCATGGCGCGCGGCTTCGCGCGGGGACTGGTCAGGCTTGGTGTTTCGCCGGGAAGGCGGTTGCGGTTGCGTGCGGCAACCGTTGGGAACTGGCGCCGCTCTTTCTCGCGGCGCCTGCGATCGGTCTCGTTCACGGCCTTCAATGCCCATGCTCCCCGCGCATGAGCTTGCCTATCAGCTTGGCGAACTGCGTCAGCAGAAATACCGTGCGCCGCAAAGCGGGCGCGACCGACGGGTGCCACCGCGATTGCGCCTGTGGACCAACGCACTTTCAACTGTCGGAAACTGTCCGGCCTTTACGCCCATGGCCGCTTTCGCGCAGTGTCCCCGGCGGCTGGCCGGCGTAAGCGGCGCGGCGTAATTTGGAGGATGCTATGGCAAGTGGGCCCTTGGTCGGAATAAAAGTCGTTGAATTTGCGGGACTAGGGCCTGGCCCGTTTGCCGGTATGCTGCTTTCCGACCTGGGCGCCGAGGTCGTTGAAATCGCCCGAGATGGATCGCCACCGCCTCCGGCCGACCGAGGCGATGCGCGCGGGCGGAAGCGGATTTGCCTCGATCTGAAATTGCCGGAAGCCGTCGAAACCTGCCTGCAGTTGATCGAAAAGGCCGATCTGGTGTTTGAAGGCCACCGTCCGGGGGTGATGGAGCGGCTGGGCCTCGGCCCGGACGTCATGCTGGCCCGCAACCCGGCGCTGGTTTACGCGCGCATGACCGGCTGGGGGCAATATGGCCCCCTGTCCCATGCGGCCGGACATGACATAAACTACCTCGCCATCACCGGCCTGATGCATGCCATAGGACCGGCCGAGCGGCCAGTGCCGCCGCTCAACCTCGCGGCTGACTATGGCGGCGGCTCCATGTTCCTCGTGGTCGGCATGCTATCGGCATTGATCAGCGCCAGGAGCACGGGCCGCGGACAGGTCGTCGATACCGCGATGACGGATTGTGCGACCTATCTGGGTTCGCTGTTTCACAACCTATCCTCGACCGGCCAGTGGGAAGACCGGCGGGAGGCGAACCTGCTCGATGGCGGCGCGCATTTTTATGGCAATTACGAATGCGCCGACGGTCGATTCGTGTCGATCGGGTCGATCGAGCCTCAGTTCTACCAGCTCCTGCTGGAAAAGACCGGCGCGGCCGACCGCCTTACCCACCCTCAGATGGACGAGGCCCACTGGCCAGAGATGCGCGAAGCTCTGCGCGAGGTTTTCCTGACTAAGACCAGAGACGAATGGTGTGCGCTCATGGAAGGTACCGACGTGTGCTTCGCACCCGTCCTGAGCCTGGCCGAGGCGCGCGAGCACCCGCATCAGATCGAGCGCCAGGTGTTCACGGAATCAGGCGGCTCCGTGCACGTGGCACCTGCTCCGCGCTTTTCCGTGACGCCGGGCCAGATCCAGTGGCTAGCTTCGGATCGCCGGTGGACCGCAGCCGACATCCTGGCCCACTGGTGACGGGCTCCAGGCGCGCGACTGCCGAAGGGCGGCGCGCGCCTGCCCAAAACGCCGGCCCCATCATCAGACCCAGCCGCCAGTCGCTCAACTATTATATCGACGCGATCATTTCCGTTCGAACAGGCTTTGGTAGAAGCCGTCCGTCTTCAATGTGATCGTTACCGGCACGTCCTCGCGGTTCTTCCAGTACCAGCCATGGGTGCCGGCGAACGGCGCGGTGAAGCTGCCTTGCGACGTCGTGATATCCTTCTGCTTCCAATAGTCGGTGAACTCGTCCGCTTTGCCGCCGGTCGGTTCACCGTGCATGTCGGCGCGAACCGGGCCGGTGGAGGTCCAGCGGAAGTTGAACGTGTCGCCGGCCTGCATCCGCGCCTTGACCTCGATGCCGCTATGCGGCGCCAGCGTGACCACCTTCTCGTCGCTGCGATGCGCGGTCACTTTCTCGATGCTGGCGCGGGTCTGCGCGGGAACGGCATAGGCAGGCGGGGTCGCAACCGTCGGCGGCGACTCGACCGGGCCGACGGCCGCTTCGGGATCCGCCATCCGCGTCAGCCCGATCGCGCCACCGATGCCGGTCGGATCGATCCCATATTCGGCGGGCAGTACGAACAGCAGCAGGATCGCGGCGCCCCCTCCCAATGCCGCGATCGAAGCGCGGGCGAGCGTTCTGGGCGATGCCTGATAGGATGTGGGGGTCGGGGCGCTGGCGCTCATATGGTCTGCTCCGTCATGAATCCAGCCAGCTGGTACCCGGTGAGCACGATCCCCGCGCACATCAGCGCCGCATTGGCGATAACGACATGCCGGGTGAAGGTGGGCGAGCGCCGCCAGAGGGTCATCAATATCAGGATGACGCTGAGGGCGATGAACTGGCCTATCTCCACCCCCGCGTTGAAACTGACGAGGTTGGGGATCAGCCCGTCGCGCGAGGCGATCAGGTCCTGCAACTTTGTGGCGAGGCCAAATCCGTGGAAGAAGCCGAAGATCAGGACCGCAACTTTCTGATCCGGCTGAAACCCCAACAGCGTCGGAAATGCTCCGAGATTGTCGAGCGCCTTGTAAACGACCGACAGGCCGATGATGGCATCGATCAGGAAAGGATTGGCGTGGATATTGAAGAACACGCCGGCAAGCAGTGTAGTACTATGCCCTAGGGCGAACAATGTGACATAGATACCGACGTCCTTCAGCCTGTACAGGAAGAAGATGACACCGAACAGAAACAGCAGGTGATCGTAGCCCGTCACCATATGCTTCGCGCCGAGATAGAGATAGGGAACGACGTTCACGCCAGGATTGTTCTGGATAAACGCCTTGTCCCCTTCGGCGACGCCATGAGCCGCCGCGATGCCGTGGAAGGCGGCCGCGATGACGGCCCCTGCCAACGGCAACAGGATACGGCGCAGCGCCGTCATTTGATCACGAAGGTCGCTGATTGACGCGCCTGCGTCTGCTTGTCGATGACAAGAACGCCGACGCGAGAGCCGTTGGGAATATTGGCGCCCTTGGCGACGAACTGGTTCCCTTGGGCTGCGACCAGCGGAATCTCGCTCTTTTTCGCGCCGGTCGTCACGATCAGCTTGCCCGTCATCGAGGCGGACGGCACCTCGTCGCCGTCCTCCATCATGTAAAGCGAAACGCCGGCGCGCGCGCGGACCAGTTCGAACACCGTATCGCCCACCTCGACGACCTGACCGCCATGTCGCGGCTTGTCATCCCCATGGGCATATGCGGGAGCCACGGCGAGGATCGACGCGGCAGCAAATAGCATGAACTTCATGAGCGTTCTCCAGCTTTGGACGATCCTCACTCCTCCGGAGCGTGGAGCAGCGTAAAGGCGAGCGTCGCCGTATGTTCGTAATGATCGATCTTGGCCGGATTGTCGGTAGGCGACGTCAGGACTGCGCGGATGACGTTCAGGCCCTGGTTGCGTACCGGGAAGGTCACGGTCCCGTCGGCCTTGGTCAACGCCTCCTTGGCATCGGGATCGTTGACCATGTCGTTGATCACCGCCGCACCGGCCACCGGCTTTCCCTTGAAGGTCACACGATAGGTGAGCGGTGTGCCCAGCATCGCCGGGATCGCGCCGACCGGCACGATCTGCAATGTCTGTGCGGGGATCAACGGCACCGGCTTGGTCAATGGCCCCTGAATCGAAACGGCATATTTGATCGTCGTCTCGCTCTTGACCGAGTTCGGCACCTCATCCCTGGGCTTCTTGACGAACTCGCCGTCGGGCAGCTTTGACCAGGTACCGTTCTGCAGCACCGCGCTGACGATCGTCGGCGGCGCATCCGTATCGACGATCACCAGCGAACCGTCCGTGCGCAACTGCGCACCGATCGGGTTGAGATCGGCATCCCAGGCCTGGACGCTTTCCATATTGGGCTGGCGCTTGACCGACTGAAGATCGTCCGCGCCGACGCCATAGATGATTGCGATCTGCTTGGCGCGTTGCGCGAACCAGATGCCATGCGCGTCCGCCAGGGCTGGAAGCACCAGGCCCGTCGCAGCAGCGGCCGACCATGCAAGTGTCCTTATCTTCGCCAATTGACCACTCCCTTTGCTATTAAGGAATCGAGGCTATGCTACTGCTTCGGCAGGATTTGCCATTTTCCCCTTACTCCCGGCACGATCCGCTTTAGGGCCCGATGCCGGAAGCAGATATTTCGCACATTGGAAAAGCGCTTCGGCTTCTTCGATCATGTCCGCCAATTACCTCGGCTTTTGCAATATACTTCAGCAGGCCAGCTCCGCCTCGGTTCTGTGGCACAGCACCATATTGCCCGCTGCCATCGTGCGAAGCGGAGGCGGGACAAGGTCGCACCGGCCGGCAATCGCGACCGGACAGCGTGGCAGGAAGCGACAGAGATCGGGGCGCTCGGCGGCACCCGCGAACGGTGCCGTGACGTGCGCTGTCTCGTCAGCCAGCCAACCCGTTCTAAGCTCGGGCACCGAGGCGATCAGAAGGTCGGTATAGGGATGGAAGGGCGGCGCGGCATAGCTGTCGCGCAGGCCGCTTTCGACGCGGGTGCCTTTATACAGCACTACGATTTCGTCGCACAGCGCCTTCACCGTCGCGATGTCATGGCTGATGAAGAGATAGGCGACGCCGAGGTCCCGCCGGAGTTCGGCCAGGAGATCGAGGATGGCACCCCGTACGACAGTATCCAGTGCCGACGTCACCTCGTCGCACAGGATGATGTCGGGCTCGGCGGCAAGCGCGCGTGCTAGATTGACCCGCTGCTTCTGCCCGCCCGAAAGATCATCGCAGCGGCGCTCGGCCAATGATCTCGGCAGCTTGATGAGATCGAGAAGTTCGGCGACGCGTCGCTGCGCCGCGTCGCCGCGCATCCCATGATAGAAGCGCAGCACGCGACCGAGGATGTCGCCGACGCTATGGGCCGGATTGAGCGCGACGTCCGCATTCTGGAAAACGATCTGAACGCGGCGCAACTGCTCACGCGTGCGGTCCGCGATGGTGGGCGCGAGCGGCGTGCCCGCAAGTGAAACCGTGCCTGCTGTGGGCGCGAGCAGACCGGCCACGACGCGTGCGACGGTAGACTTGCCCGACCCGGATTCCCCGATCACGCCGACCGCGGCACCGCGTGCGATCGTCAGGCCGACGTCGCTCAACACCGGATATGCCGGATGACCAGCGCTATCGATCGGGCCGTATCCCGCGAAAATGCCTGTGATAGCCAGCAGCGGTTCAGGCCGGTCAGCGATCGGCGCCTCGGCCTTCACCACCGGGTGCGCGGCCGCCATCAGCGTGCGCGTATAGTCGTCGGCGGGCGATTCCAGCAACGTGCCGACGGCATTGTGTTCGCGCACCTGGCCGCGATGGAGAACCAGGATCTGGTCGGCCATTTGCGCGACCACGGCGAGATCGTGCGACACATAGACGCCGGTCGCACCCTGTTCGCGAAACACCCGGCGAAACGCCTGAAGCACTTCGACCTGGGTCGTCACGTCCAAAGCGGTCGTCGGTTCGTCGAAGATGACGAGATCAGGCTTGGTGATGAGCGCCATCGCGGCCATCAGCCGCTGGAGCTGCCCGCCTGACAGCTCGTGCGGATAGCGGCTGCCGATCGTCTCCGGGCTGGGCAGGGCCAAGGCACGGAACAGCTCGATCGCCCGCTCGCGCGCCGCCGCGGCGCTCGCCGTGCGATGGATCAGCGCGGGCTCGATCACCTGATCGATGACGCGGCGCGAGGGGTTGAACGCCGCCGCCGCGCTCTGCGCGACATAGGTGATGCGCCGGCCGCGCTGCGCTGCCAGCGTTGCGTGGGCGGCGCCGTCCAACATAGCGTCGCCGACCCTTATCTGTCCGCTGATGACTGCACCGCCGCGGCCATAGCCCATGAGCGCGAGCGCGATCGTCGTCTTGCCCGAACCCGATTCGCCGATCAGCGCCAGCACCTCGCCACGGGCCACGTCGAACGACACGTCGTCGACGATGCGCAGCGGCGCGCCATCCGGCCCCCGCACGGTGACGCACAGGTTGCGGACTTCGACATGGGGTGCCTCGATCATCGTACTTTCCCCTGCGTCGCGGCATCGATCAGCAGGTTGACGCCGACCGTCAGGCTGGCGATCGCCATCGAAGGAACGAGGATCGCGAGCGCCCCCTCCCCCAGTCCGGAGACATTCTCGCGCACTAGCGAACCCAGATCCGCGTCTGGCGGCTGCAGACCGAGGCCGAGAAAGCTCAGCCCTGACAACAGCAGCACGATGAAGACGAAGCGCAGACCGATGTCGGCGAAGAGCGGGCGGATCATGTTGGGCAGCATTTCGACCAGCGCCAGGTGCAGCCGCCCCTCGCCCCGCGCGCGCGCGACTTCGACATAGTCGAGCTGTGCCAGCCCCACCGCGAGCGACCGGGCGATACGGAAGTTCCCCGGGACATAGGTGATCGACACGATCAACGTCAGCAGCATGATGGACGAGCCGAAGGCTGCGACCAGCACCAGCGCGAAGATCTTGCTGGGGATGGAGATCAGCGTATCCATCGCGCGGGACAAGGTTTCGTCGAGCCAGCGCGGGCCGACCGCTGCGGTCAGGGCGAGGCCCGTGCCCGTAACGCACGCGAGCGTCACCGCCACCGCGGACAGGCCCACCGTGTAGCGTGCGCCCGCCAGCAACCGGCTCAGCACGTCGCGGCCGAGGAAGTCACTGCCGAACCAGAACCGGCTGCTTGCACCCGCGAACACCTCCTCGCTGACGAAAGCGCCGGGCGCATAAGGGGCGAGGAATGGACCGATCAGCGCGGTGACAATCCAGAAGCCGACCAGCGCCAGCCCGAGCTTGCCGGACAGCGGCAAGGCCCGAATGGCGCGCATGAGGCCCTCGCCGCTCATCCGCGGCGCAACCTGGGGTTGGCGAGGATCGCAACGGTGTCGGCAATCAGCACGAGCAGCAGATAGGTCGCGCAGAAGATCATCGCGCAGGCCTGGAGCAGCGGCATGTCGCGGGTCGTGACGGCGTTGACCATCAGCCCGGCGAGGCCCGGATAGCTGAAGATTGTTTCCACGATGATCGCACCTCCGAACAGATAGGATAGGCTGAGGGCCATCGCATTGACGATCGGCCCGACCGCGTTTGGCAGGACATGACGGAAGATCAGCCGTGTCGGCAGCACGCCCTTCAGCCGGGCCATCTCGACATAGGGGCGGTCGAGCTCCGCGATGATCGCGGCACGGATCATCCGCCCGAGCTGTGCGATCACGCCCACGCCCAGCACGATCACCGGCATCGCATAGGCGCGCAGAAACTCGCCGAATGTGGGGTCCTGCGGCACCAGCGCGATCGATGGCAGCCAGAGCAGTTCGACCGCGAAGATCAGCACCGCGATCGTGGCGACCAGGAATTCCGGGAGGGCGACCATCGACAGCGTCAATATGTTCAGCCAGCGATCGAGCTTGCGACCGCGCGCGACAGCCGAGGCGATGCCGATCAGGAAGGCCAACGGCACCGCCACCAGCGTCGTCAGCGCCGCCAGGGTCAGCGTGTTGGGCAGCCGCTCCGAAATCACGTCGGCGACCGGCTTGTTGGCGACCATCGACTGCCCCGGATCGCCCGACAGGATTCCGCCCAGCCAGCGGACGAAACGGACTGGACCAGGCTGATCGAGGCCCATCTGGTGGCGAAGTGCCGCGATCTGTTCCGGCGTAGCCCCCTGCCCCAGCACCTCCTCGGCGGCATCGCCGGGTAGCATCGCGCTGATCGTGAAGATCACCGCGGATACGAGGAACAGCGTGACCAACGACAGTCCGATGCGCTTGAGGATCATCCGCACCGGCCCCTGCCCCCGGGATGGGGTGGCTGCCCCGCTCATGCGTCCCACCACGCATATTCAGCGAAAGTATAGCTCATGAAGCCTCCCAGCGGGATCGGTGACAACCCGCGCAGCCTGCGGTCGAACCCGTCGAGCAGGCTGATGAAAACGGGGATGCCGAGCCCCCCATGTTGGTGGACCAGCCATTGCATCTCGCCGTAGAGGGCCTTGCGCTGCGCTGGATCGATAGAGTGACGTGCCTCCAGCAGCAGGCGGTCGAACCGCGGGTTGTTCCAGCCGGACTCGTTCTGCAACGCCTTTGACTGGAAAAACAGGCTGAACATCAGGTCGGTCGTGGGCCGGGGGTTGATGTTGCCGAAAGTCAGCGGATGCTTCATCCAATGGGTCGACCAATAGCCGTCGCTTGGCACGCGGTTGATCGCGAGTTTCAGGCCGATCTGGGCGGCATGCTGCTGCAGGATCGATCCCATGTCGACCGAGAGGTTGGCCGCCGGCGAAACATAGACGGGCAATCGTGTGCCCAACAGCCCCGCGCGCTTCAGCAGAAAGCGGGACCGGTCGGGGTCGAACGCACGCTGCGGGATGTTCGGGTTGAAATTGGGGTCGAATGGCGGGATCGGATGATCATTGGCGATCGTTGCAAAGCCGCGGAACAGCGCGCGCTTGATGAGTTCCCGATCCATCAGATATTTCATCGCGAGCACGAAGTCCGGATTGCCTGTCACCGGATGGTCCCTGCGCATGATAAAGTCGGTGAACAGGCCCGACTTGATTTCCATGATCGCATGGTTGGGGGAGGCGCGCACTCGCTTGACCGAGCCGGGGCTCACGGCGTTGATCATCTGCACATCGCCCGATAGCAGCGCATTGACGCGCGAGATTTCATCGGCGATCGCGATGAGCTCGATCTCTTCGAGATAGGGCCGTCCCGGCTTCCAGTAATTGGGATTGCGACGCACGATGGTGCGGATGCCCGGCGCGAAGGCGTGGCAAATGAACGGCCCGGTGCCGTTGGCGACGCTGAAGTCGTGGCGGTTGTTCTCGACGATCAAAAATTGGGGTTGGGATAGGACGACAGGCAGATCGGGATTGGGACCGGCCAGACGCAGCTCCAGATCGAGCGGACCGGTACGCCGGGCGCTGACGAACTGGTCGGCGACCGCCTTGACCTTCGATCCGGTCGCGGGGTCGCGATGGCGCATCAGCGAATAGACGACGTCGTCCGCGGTAAGCGCCTTGCCGTTGTGGAAATGCACACCGCGACGCAGGCGAATATGCCAGACGATGTTGTCGCGCGTCTCCAGCCGCTCGGCAAGGCCCGGCCGCGCGCGGAGCTGCCCGTCGATCTGGGTCAGCCCGCTATAGATCATGAAATGCCGCAGATAATCGGTGGACAGATTGCCTTTGGCCGGGTCCAGCGTGTCGGCGGTGGAGGCCGCGACACTGGCGATCCGAATACGCCCCCCTATCCGCGGGGGCTTCGCCACGGCGCCGGCCGCACCGGCGGCCAGCCCGGCGGCTGTCCGTCGTCAGAACATTTGGCACAACTCGCGGCGTAGATTAGCGGAGTGC
>CAZJXG010000033.1:0-26517 GCA_964549965.1 uncultured Sphingomonas sp.
CCCGGCGCGCCGCGCGGCATCGCTCAACCCCATCGAGGCGCTGCGACACGAATGAAACGCCTTGTCCTCCTCATCGCGCTGCTCGCCGCGCCGGCCCTCGCGAAACGCGAGGCGCCGATCGCGATATGCCCCGATCCGGTCGCGCCGGTGCTGTTCATTTCCCCTGTCGGCGAACCGTTCCGGCCGCAGGGGGGCAATGACGATCCGGTCCGGCGCTGGTTCGACCAGGCCGACCGAAACCGGGACGGCAAGCTGACCGTGGGGGAGTTCATGCTGGACGGTGATCGCGTCTTCGCGACGCTCGACAAGGATGGCAATGGCGAGCTGCTGCCCGACGAGGTCCATCGCTATGAGCAGGATGTCGCGCCCGAGATCAGGCTCTATCAGCGGCGTCCCGAACCGGGCGCCGAGGGCGGGAAGAAAGCGGGCTCCGACGACGGACAGCGGCCACGCGCCGAGCGTCGGCGCGGCGGGCGTCCCCCGGCCTATGCCGATGGCGTGATCGGCGCCGGCCGATACGCTTTCCTGAACATCCCCAACCCGGTCGCGGCCGCCGACAGCGACGTCAACCGCGCGATCACCGCACGCGAATTTCGCGCCGCCGCGGCCGCCCGGTTCGCCGATCTCGATCCCCGGCAGACCAAGGCATTGAGCTTCGACCAGTTGTCGAAAACCCCCGCCCAGCAGGCGGCCAATGCAGCCTGCCTGGCCAAGCTTCGGGAGAAGCGTCGATGAATGGCCCCGGCCCGCTGATCCTGGTGGTCGATGACGATGCCGATCTGCGCACGCTGATCACCGATTTCCTGCGCTCCAACGGCCTGCGGGTCGAAAGCGCCGCCGACGGTGCCGAGATGGACGTGCGGATCGCCGCCGAGCGGCCCGACCTGATCGTGCTGGACCTGATGATGCCGGGCGAGGATGGTCTGTCGATCCTGCGCCGGCTGCGCAAGCCCGGGGGGCCGGCGGTCATCATGCTGTCGGCGATGGGTGAGGATACCGACCGGATCATCGGACTGGAGGTCGGCGCCGACGATTATCTGCCCAAGCCGTGCAATCCGCGCGAACTGCTCGCCCGCATCCGCGCGGTGCTGCGACGGCGCGGCGAGGAAGCCGGCAATGGCGCGGGCGCCGGTGCGACGCGCCGGTTCGGCCCGTGGACGCTCGATATCGTGCAGCGCGAGGTGCGGCGGATCGACATGGCACCGGCGCCGCTGACCGACGCCGAGTTCCGCGTGCTCGCCGCCTTTCTCGATCGGCCGCAGCGCGTCCTCAGCCGGGACCAGCTGATCGAGGCGGGCAAGGGGATCGACAGCGACGTGTTCGATCGGGCGATCGACGTCACCATCAGCCGGCTGCGCAAGAAGCTCGGCCCCGACGATCCGATCCGCACGATCCGCAACGAAGGCTATATGTTCACCCTGAAGGTCGAGGGCGAATGAGATGAGCATCGCGCGGGGCGGCCTGTCGATCTTCTGGCAGACCTTGCTGCTGTTGCTGGCCAGCATCGCGGTGGTGTTCGTGGTGACGGCGGCGCTGTTCGTCTGGTCGCCGCCGCCCCGCCCCGATTTCAACAGCCTGTCGGATATCGCCGAGGCGCTGTCGGGCCGCAGGATCCCCCGCGAGCGGCACTGGCAGGTCATGATCGTCCCGCACAACCATAAGGGGCCGATGCCGCTACACGCGCAGCGCGACTCCGATGAACGCCAGCGCGAACGGCGGCTGAGCGTGATCGAGCAGCCCGCGCCGCCGCGCCCCGACCCCGACATGGTCAGCTCGGCAGCCTTCTCGGCACGGCTGGCGGATCAGATCGGCGTGCCCGTTGGCGATGTCAGCCTGTTCTTCGAACCGGACCAGAGCAGCAATCTGCCGCTGCGCATGCGGGGCGACCGCCGGGTGATCGTCCGCCGGGGCGAGCCGCTGTTCTTCGACACGGTGGTCGCCGGGCTCAGGACCGAAAGCGGATGGCGGGTGGTCCGCACCCCGCCGCGCGCCTGGATCGCCCCCTGGCAGAAGCGCGCGCTGATGCTGTTCGGGATCAGCCTGCTGGCGGTGATCCCGTTCGCCTGGTTCTTCGCCCGCGCGCTCGCCAAGCCGATCCGCCGCATCGCCGACGCCGCCGACCGGATGGGCGCCAATCCACAGGCGCCGCTGATCACCGAGGAAGGCCCCGCCGAGATTCGCGTCACCGCGCATGCGCTCAATCGCATGCAGCAGCGGCTGTCCGCCTATCTGACCGAGCGGACCAACATGATCGGCGCGATCGCGCATGATCTGCGCACGCCGCTCGCCCGCATCGCCTTTCGCATCGAAACCGCCCCGGACGACATGCGCGAAAAGGTGCAGGGCGACATCGAGCAGATGCGCGCGATGATCGCGGCGACAATCTCCTTCGTGCGCGCCACCGGCAGCGTCAGCCGGATCGAGCCGGTCGCGCTTGACCGGCTGCTCGGCGATCTCGCCGCCGACGAGGCCGAGGTCGGCCGGCCGGTGACGCTCGGTTCGGTCGAGCCGGTCACGGTGGCGGGCGACCCGATGGCGCTCCGGCGGCTTTTCCAGAATCTCGTCGACAATGGCGTCGCCTATGGCGGCGGCGTCGAGATCGCGCTCGCCCGCATCGGCGGCGAGGCCGAGATCCGGATCGCCGATCGCGGCCGGGGCCTGCCCGAGCGTCAGCTGGAGGCGATGTTCCAGCCGTTCGAACGCGGCGAGCCCTCACGCAATCGCGCGACGGGGGGGATCGGCCTCGGGCTTAGCATCGCCCGCGCCATCGCGCAGGAACATGGCGGCAGTCTGATCCTGGCGAATCGGATGGGCGGCGGCCTGGAAGCCGTCTGCCGCTTGCCGATCCGCGCCTGATCTGCGCCCCCCCCCGGGGCGGGGGGGTACGATCCGGAGAAAATGCCGGTGTTTTGCGTTTGTCGTGACGTCAGCCCACTTGAAGCAAAATGGCATTGTTGTAATTTTATTCCAACGGACTATAACGATATATGGGTCAGCACTGCTGACCATTAGGATGAGGATGACAGCGCATGACGGGCCGCAATCTGCCGCCTTTATCGCTTCACGTGCCGGAGCCGGCCTTCCGCCCCGGCGATGCGGTCGACTATAGCGATTTCGAGATGCCCGTGGCGGGCGCGTTACGACGGCCGGCGATCGAGGCCATGCCCGCCGAGATGCGCGACATGCCCTATGCGATGGTCCGCGTGCTCGACGAGGACGGCAGGGCGCAGGGGCCCTGGGACCCGCGGCTCGCACCCGAAACCTTGCTCAAGATCCTCCGCTCGATGGCCCTGACCCGCGCCTTCGACGACCGGCTGTTCCGCGCGCATCGCCAGGGCAAGACCAGCTTCTACATGAAGTGCCTCGGCGAGGAGGCGACCTCGGTCGCCGCCGCCCATGCGCTCGCCCACGACGATATGTGCTTTCCGAGCTACCGGCAGCAGGGGCTGCTGATCGCGCGGGACTGGTCCATCGTCGACATGATCAACCAGATCTTCTCGAACCGCGCCGACCGGCTGAAGGGCCGCCAGCTGCCGATCATGTATTCGGTCAGGGAGGCCAGCTTTTTCTCGATCTCGGGCAATCTCACCACCCAATATCCGCAGGCGGTGGGCTGGGCGATGGCGAGCGCGGCGCGCGGCGACACCCGCATCGCCGCCGCCTGGTGCGGCGAGGGATCGACCGCCGAGGGCGACTTCCACTCGGCGCTGACCTTTGCCGCCGTCTATCGCGCGCCGGTCATCCTCAACGTCATCAACAATCAGTGGGCGATCTCGTCCTTCTCGGGCTTTGCCGGGGCCGAGGCGACGACCTTCGCCGCGCGGGCCGTCGGCTATGGCATCGCCGGGCTCCGGGTCGACGGCAATGACGCGCTGGCGGTCTATGCCGCGACCCAATGGGCGGCGGACCGCGCCCGCAACAATCATGGCCCGACCCTGATCGAACATTTTACTTATCGTACCGAAGGCCATTCGACTTCGGACGATCCGAGCAAATATCGCTCTGCCGACGAGGGTAGCAAATGGCCGCTCGGCGATCCGATCGCCCGGCTCAAGAAGCATGTCGTCGGACTGGGCATCTGGGACGACGAACGCCACGCCGCGATGGACCGGGAGGTCGCCGAGCAGGTCCGCGCCGCGCAGAAGGAAGCCGAGAAGAACGGCATCCTGGCGGATGGCCTCAAGCAGAGCTTCGACAGCATGTTCGAGGATGTGTTCGAGGAGATGCCCTGGCATCTCCGGGAGCAGCAGCAGCAGATGCTCGCCGAGCGCAAGGCGGCCGGAATATGAGCGGCGGCGCTGGGGACGCGGGCGAAACCCGCACCATGAACATGATCCAGGCGATCAACTCGGCGCTCGACGTGGCACTGGGCCGCGACGGCGACACCGTCGTGCTGGGCGAGGACGTCGGCTATTTCGGGGGTGTCTTCAAGGCCACCGAGGGGCTGCAGAAGAAATATGGCAAGACCCGCATCTTCGATACGCCGATCAGCGAGAACGGCATCATCGGCGTCGCGGTGGGCATGGCGACCTACGGGTTGCGGCCGATCCCGGAAATCCAGTTCGCCGACTATATCTATCCGGGCCTCGATCAGCTCGTCTCGGAAGCCGCGCGGCTGCGCTACCGCTCGGCCGGCGAGTTCACCGCACCGATCACGGTGCGCACCCCGTTCGGCGGCGGCATTTTCGGCGGCCAGACCCACAGCCAGAGCCCCGAGGCGCTGTTCGCCCATGTTTCCGGGTTGAAGACGGTGATCCCGTCCAACCCCTATGACGCCAAGGGGCTGTTGCTCGCCGCGATCGAGGATAATGACCCCGTCATCTTCTTCGAGCCGAAGCGCATCTATAACGGTCCGTTCGACGGCCATTATGACCGCCCGGTCTCGCCCTGGAGCAGGTTCGCCGAAAGCGCGGTGCCCGAAGGCTATTACAAGGTGCCGCTGGGCAAGGCGCGGATCGTCCGCGAGGGCGGCGACCTGACCGTGCTGGCCTATGGCACGATGGTGCATGTCGCCCGCGGCGTGATCGAAGAGAGCGGCATCGACGCCGAACTGATCGACCTGCGCACGCTGGTCCCGCTCGACATCGAAACGATCGTCGCCTCGGTGAAGAAGACCGGGCGCTGCATGGTCGTCCACGAGGCGACCAAGACCGGTGGTTTCGGCGCCGAACTGTCGGCACTGGTGCAGGAGCATTGCTTCCACTGGCTGGAGGCGCCGGTCGAGCGCGTCACCGGCTGGGACACCCCTTATCCCCACAGCCTCGAATGGGCCTATTTCCCTGGCCCGGTTCGACTCACCGAGGCGCTCAGGCGCGTGATGCAGGATTGATCGAGATGGCCAGCTACAGCTTCAAACTGCCGGATATCGGCGAGGGTATCGCCGAGGCCGAGATTGTCGCCTGGCATGTCGCGGTGGGCGACATCGTCGAGGAGGACGCGCCGCTTGCCGATGTGATGACCGACAAGGCGACGGTCGAGATGACCTCTCCGGTCGCCGGCAAGGTGGTGCGGATCGCGGGCGAGGCCGGCGATCTGATCGCGATCGGATCGGTGCTGGCCGAGTTCGAGGTCGATGGCGACGAAGTGGCTGACGCGGCGCCGACGCCGGTGGTGGCGCCCGCCGTTGAGCCCGAGTTCCTCCCCGGTACGGGGAGGGGGACCGGCGAAGCCGGTGGAGGGGGAACGCCACAGGCGCCTGCTCCCGATGTGGCGCCTGCCGATACCCCGCTCCACCCTCCCGCCGATGGTCCCCCTCCCCGTGCCGGGGAGGAGCCCAAGCGCGTCCTCGCCTCACCCGCCGTGCGCCAGCGCGCGAAGGATCTCGGCATCGACCTCGCCCAGGTGAAGCCCGCGGAGGATGGCCGCGTCCGCCACGCCGATCTCGACGCCTTCCTCAGCTACAATGCCGGCGGCGGCTACCGCCCCGCAGGCGCGCCGCGTGCCGACGAGCAGATCAAGGTGATCGGCCTCCGGCGCCGCATCGCCGAGAATATGGCGGCCTCCAAGCGCGCCATCCCGCATTTCACCTATGTCGAGGAAATCGACGTCACCAAGCTGGAGGAGCTGCGCGCCGACCTCAATGCGACGCGCGTGGCCAAGCCCAAGCTGACCATGCTGCCGCTGCTCATCACCGCGATCTGCAAGACCTTGCCCGATTTCCCGATGATCAACGCCCGCTATGACGACGAAGCCGGCATCGTCACCCGCTCGGGCGCGGTGCATCTCGGCATGGCCACCCAGACCGATGGCGGGCTGATGGTGCCGGTCATCCGCAACGCCGAGGGCTTCAACATCTGGCAGCTGGCGACCGAGATCATCCGCCTTGCCGACGCCGCGCGCACCGGCAAGGCGACGCCGCAGGAACTTTCCGGCTCGACCCTCACCATCACCTCGCTGGGGCCGCTCGGCGGAATCGCCAGCACCCCGGTGATCAACCGGCCCGAGGTCGCGATCATCGGCCCGAACAAGGTGATCGAGCGCCCCGTGTTCCGCGACGGGCAGGTCGTCGCCGCCAAGCTGATGAACCTGTCGATCAGCTGCGACCACAGGGTCGTCGATGGCTGGGATGCCGCCAGCTACGTCCAGGCGCTCAAGCGCCTCATCGAGACACCCGCGCTGCTGTTCGTCGACTGACTTGCGCGCGGGCCGGCCGGAAGGCTAGAGAGCGCGCCATTCAACGATAGCGCAGGACAGGACGGCAATGGCCGGACATAGCAAATTCAAGAATATCATGCACCGCAAGGGTGCACAGGATAAGAAGCGCTCGGCGCTCTTTTCCAAGCTCAGCCGCGAAATCACGGTGGCGGCGCGGATGGGCCTGCCCGATCCGAACATGAACGCGCGCCTGCGCCAGGCGGTCATCACCGCGCGCAAGGAAGGCCTGCCCAAGGATAATATCGAACGCTCGATCAACAAGGCGGCGGGCGGCGACGCGGCCAATTATGAAGAGATTCGCTATGAAGGCTTCGGCCCCGGCGGCGTCGCGCTGATCATCGAGGCGCTGACCGACAATCGCAATCGCACCGCGACCAATGTCCGCACCGCCGTGTCGAAGAATGGCGGCAATCTCGGCGCGGGCGGCTCGGTCAGCCATGGCTTCGACCGGCTCGGCCTGATCAGCTATCCCGCCTCCGCCGGCGATGCCGAGAAGGTTTTCGAGGCTGCGCTGGAGGCCGGCGCCGAGGATGTCAGCTCGAGCGAGGACGGCCACGAGATCTGGACCGCGCAGGAGGCGCTCCACGAAGTCGCCAAGGCGCTGGAAGCGGTGCTGGGCGAAGCCGATGGCGCGAAGCTCGCCTGGCGCCCGCAGACGATGGTCAGCGTCGGCGAGGAAGATGCCGGCAAGCTCCTGAAGCTGATCGACGCGCTCGACGACGATGACGACGTCCAGACCGTCTGGGGCAATTATGACGTGCCCGAAGAGGTGATGGCGAAGCTGGGATAATATCCGCCGTCCCGCATCTCCGCGGAAGCGGGAAAGATGGGACGGCTCAGTCGCCGACCGGCAGGGTCAGCACGAAACGCGCGCCCTGTGCCCGCGCGCTGTCGACGCCCATGTCGCCCCCCATCGCCCGGGCGAGACGCCGGGAAATATACAGCCCCAGGCCGCTGCCGGTCCCGTCGCGCAGGCCGAGCCGTTCGAAGCGCTCGAAGATGCGCTCCTGGTCGCCCGGCGCAATGCCTTCGCCGGCATCGGCGACGATCACCGCCGCGATCGCCTCCTCGGTCTCGCAGCGTATCCAGACCGTGCCGCCCGGCGGCGAATGGCGGATCGCGTTGCTCAGCAGATTGATCAGCACCTGCAGGATGCGCCGGAAATCGCCGCGCGCATGGACCGGCTTGTCGTGCAGCGGTCCGTCGATCCGGATGCCGGCATTGGCGGCGCGGACCGCCAGCAGGCCGGCGGCACGCTGGGCGATATCGAGCAGATCGACCCGTTCCGCCTCCGGGCGGAAATCGGGGCGCTCGATCGTATGGAGATCGACAAGATCGTCGACCAGCGCGAGCAGGTGCCGCCCGGCACCGGCGATGTCCTCCGCATAGGCGGCATAGTCGCGCCGCACCGGGCCATCGCATCGGCCGGAAATCGTATCGGCCTGGCTGATGATCCGATCGAGCGGTTCGCGCATCGCCCGGCTGAGCTGTGAGCCGAACGCCTCGTCCAGCGGCAAAGGATCGTTCAGACGCAGCCCGCGCGGCGATGTGGGAACGTCGCGACGGCTGACGAGCAGCTGATAGCCCGCCAGCCCCTCGATCCCGCCGCCGATCAAAGGCACGCCCGCGATCCGCACCGGAATGCCCTGACCGAGCAGGAAGGTCGCCGCCTCATCCTCGAAGCGCTCGGCGCTGCGCGCCGCCGCCATGATCGCCGAGACACCATCGCCATCGCTCGACATCGCGAACAGTGCCTCGATCGGCTGGCCGACCGCGCCGGGCAGATTGGACGGCGGCTGGGTGATGCGGAGCATCGCATCGGTCTCGACGATCCAGTCGGCGGTGGCGCGGCTGAAATCTCGCCAGCGCAGCGCGTCGATTCCCGGGCTCGGCTGGACAGGTGCCATTTCCTGCCAGCCGGTGATCGCCAGCTCGACGCCCTGGCTGTCCGGCTTTACCCGCACCCACAGATCGACGTCCTGATCGCCATAGCCGACCACCACCTGGCGCGAGATGCTGATGCCGAGCCGCCGCGACAGCCGCGCCAGCAAAGCGAGCTGCGGCAGGGCGAGTGCGCCGCCCTCCACCCCGCCGGCGCGCTCCTGGAGGCGCAGCAGCGGTGGATCGGCCTCGACAAGATGGCCCTGATCGTCGAGCCGGCCGATCACCGGCCGGACGCTCTGCGGCGCGTTCACCGGATCGATCGGCGGCCGGAACCGCCTTCACCGATCTCGATCACCGCGCGTCGGTAATTGGGATCGAGCCGCCAGATCAGCACCGCCTCGGCGGCGTCATGCTGGCCAAGCGCATCGAACGCCTCGGCACGCGCGACGATCACGTCCTCCTCGGCGCCCTCGGCAGAACCGATTCGCCACAGCATCGTCACCGCTGCCTCACGGGAGCAGTCGATCGCGCGGAGCACGGTGCCGAGCATCATCCCCGCCGGATCGGCGATCATCGACCAGACCCCCGCCGCGTCGATTCCCGCACGCTCGGCGATCGCCGCGGTGAACAGGGCCAGCCAGCCCTCCTCCAGCGCGTCGGCGAGCAGCTGGTCGTCGATCAGCTCCTTGCGGCCGAGCAGCGCGGCCAGCGCCCCGGCCCGCCCTTCGAGCGTGTCGACATCGTCATGATCGGCGAGCAGCCCGCCCACCGCTCCGGCCAGCATCAGATCCGCCTGGCTGTCGGGCACCGCCTGCTGGCGGACCAGCCAGTGGCGCAGTGCCGCCGCCACCGCCCAGAGCAGCTGGCGGTGCGGCCCAGCGGGCAGATCGCCATGCGCCAGGGCGGGATCGCCGAACTGGTCGTAGCGGCGGCTTTCCGCGATCAGCAGCGCCATCGTCGCCTCGGCGATATCGGCATCGCCAAGGTCGAGCAGCCGCTGCGCGAGATCGGCGACATGATAAGGGGAATCGCGGCCGAGCATGATCGCCAGCCGATGCTCGTCGACCCGGCGGAGCATCGCGGCGACCAGCCCCGGCTCGCGCAGCAGACGGGTCCGTTCGAGCAACGGCAGCGCGATCGCCACGCCGGACGATCCGAGCGCGGCGCTCAGCTCCGGCCGATCATCGCCCAGCGCGCGGGCGACGCGTATGCGCAGCTCGTCCTCGATCGCGCCGATAAGGGCCCGGACAAGCTGGCCGATCTGGGCGCGGTGCTGATCGGACAGGTTGACGGCAGCGTCATGGAACAGGTCGCTGGCAGCGCGGCCGACCCGATCATCGGCGTTGTCGAGCGCGCGCGCGGCATCGACCAGCCAGCGCGCCGTTGCCGCGGGCCGCTCCCAGTCCTGCCGTTCGTCGTCCAGCCCCATCATTGCTTCGTTCATATCGAAATGTCGTTAAGCCGAAGCTAAGCTTCACTTGTCACAAATTCGCGCGCCCTTCCATGCTCCCGTGAACCTTTCGAGGAAGCAGGCCGTAGCGTAGAAGGTGAGCGCCGCGAGCATCCAGCGCCAGCCGCCGAGTACGGCCAGCAGCGGCGCTGTCCAGACGAGCGCGTCGGCGCTAGCCTGCCAGCGCGGACGGGGCAGCGGCCGGATCGCGGCGATGACCGGCTCCAGCGCGGCAAGGCCGAGTAGCGCCGCGGGCGCCATCCCCGCCACGAGCCACCAGCCCCAGCCGCCGTCGGCAGCCAGCAGCCGGGCGAGCAGGATCAGCGTGGTCAGCGCCGCCGCGTGCCGCGCCAGCGTCGGAATCGTCATCGGGCCGGCCGCGCCGCCCCATATCCTGGCCATCCGCCGCCCCGCCGACGCGACAGCCGCACCGATCGGCAGCAGCAGCGCCGCGCCCCAGAAGATGTGGAAGGCGGCCAGCAGCGCCCCGACCCAGGCGATACCCACTGCGGCCCAGTTGACGACCGCCTGGTCGACCTGCCGCGCCACCAGCGGCCCGATCAGCGGTGTCGCCACCAGCCGGTGAAGATAGAGTTCGGTCCAGTTGCCCTCGCCGGGATCGGCGCGGCGCAGCAGCCCCGCCTCGATCGTGCCCAGCGCCGCCGGCCCGGTGACCAGCATGGGCGCCGGCCATGATCGACCGGCTTCCGCATCGAACGCGGCGATTCGCGCGGCATCGGCCTGGACCAGACGGCGCAGCAAGGTCGATCCGAGATCCCAATCGCCCAGCATCTGCGCCGTGGCTTCGAGGAAGCCCTTGCTGAACAGCGCGAGGCCCGCCCAGCGCTCGGCGGCGTCGATGCGCTCGAAATCGGCATGTTCGGAACTGTCGGGCAAGGCGACCAGCGCCGGCGCATCGGCCTCGGCCAGCCGGTCCACCACGCCCTGCGCCGCGATGGCGCCGTCAGCGATCAGCAGGATGCGCTCATCGGGGTGAAAACGATCGATGGCGTCGCCGAGGCTGCGCGCAATCTCCACCCGGGCCTGTCCGCGCCGCAGCCGATCGACCGCCTGAGCGAGCGCCGCCGGCACCCGCTCGACCAGGATGATGATGTGCCCGGCCCCGGCGGCCAGCGCGAGTCCTGCCTGATATTCGATCAGCGTGCGCCCGGCGAGCGGCAGGGTGGCGCGCAATCCGTCGCCGATATCGGTCTGGTCCTGCGCGACGATCAGCGCGGCGAGCGGCAAGTCTTCATCCCCCAGAAGCCTGATCATGTTCAGTGGAAGCGCAGAGCCTCCGCGGAAAGCGTGAATCGGGCTTCCCTCAAATGTTGAGACCTCGATTCCCTGTCCAGGCTGAATCAACCCGGACAGGCCAAGGCCTCGGCAAGCTGACGGGGATAGAAGCTGCGCAATGATTCTGCAAAGTGGGAATAAGGGCAGGCTGTACGGATATGGGGCGGCGTCCGGCCGAATGGCCGCAGGGCGGGACGCTAGGCCCGGCACCCCGCAAGGGCATCGGCCACGGCGTCGAGCAGCGCCGGATCGGGATCCGCATCCGCCGCGCGTGCCGCTGCCGCCATCAGCCGGGTCATGCCGAAGCTCGCCGCCAGGCCCTGCAGCCGCAGCGCTTCATCGCGCCAGCGCTGCGCATCGGCCGCCTGCGACATCGCGGCGACATGACCGGTCGCGGAGGCGAGGAACAGGGCGCGCAGTTCGGCGGCGGCGGGGCTGCCTTCGCCGACGGCTTCGGCGAGCAGGCGATCGAGGGATCCGGGTTCGAAGGACATGCCCCCATAAGGCGATGAATCGGGTAAAGATTCCGTTAGTGGAGGCTATCGCCCGACTCGCGATTCCTGTAGCATTGAGGCTCATGGGGAAGGCACCATATCCGATGGATGGCTGGCCGGCCGCGAGCGCGGCCGAAGCCGATGCCGTCCGCGACGCGGCAACCGGCCAGCAACCCGTTGAAAATACCCCCGAAAACAGCAAAGAGCTGCTGCTTGGCGACGGCGCCCGCGATGCGGCGTCGGCCTATGGCGAACTGACATCCTCGATCCCGCCGCGCCGCGCCGGCGACATGGCGATCGGCGCGCTGTTCGGGATCGTCGCGGCGGGCTGGATCGGCGTCTGGATCGGCGGGGTCGCCCCCACCGGATTCGACTTGGCCGCGATCGCCAACAGCGTCGCGCTGGCGAGCGGCCCGCTGGCACTGCTCGGTATCCTCTATCTGCTGCTCCAGCGCGGCACCCGCCGCGAGGTCAGCCGCTTCGGCGAGACCGCGCTGTCCATGCGGATCGAGGCGCGCCGGCTCGAGGAAGCGGTGGCGCGGGTGACGTCGGCGCTCGACAGCCGCCGCGCCGATCTCGCCACCCATGCCGCCTCGCTGCTCGATGAAGGCAACCGGGCCGCCGAGAAGCTCCAGCAGATCAGCATGGACATGCGCGACGAGACCGATCTGCTCGCCCGCCAGACCGAACTGCTCCATGGCGCCGCCGGGGTCGCGCGGTCGGACATGAGCGGGCTGATGCTCGACCTGCCCCGGTCGCTCGACATGGTGAAGCACGTGTCGGACCTGATCGGGACGATCGGCGGCACCGCCAAGGAACATGCCGACGGCCTGTCCGAGGCACTGACCGCGATCGTGGCGCGCAGCCATGAGGCCGACGAGATGATCGGCGCCGCATCGGGCCGGCTCGCCACCCAGATCGGCAGGATCGAGACCCGCGCCGAACGCACCACCCGGACGATCGACGAGGTGGGCGGCGCACTTGGCACATCGATCGACACCACGCTCGACAAGGCCGTGACCGCGATCGAGCAGACCCGTTCGGGCATCGACGCGCAGCGCGAGGCGATGGCGGCGATGATCGACCATGGCCGCGCCGCGCTCGACGAAGCCGGCACCGCCGCCGCCGCCTCGATCGCGCAGCGGCTGACCGACATGAGCGGCCTCGCCAACGAACTGTCGTCCCAGCTCGTCCGCCAGGATGAGGATGCGCGCCGGCTGGTCGCCAATCTCGAACATGCGCTGAGCGCGATCGAGAGCCGTTTCGAGGCGCTGGGCGCCACCGGTACCGAGGCAACCGCGGATCTGGCCGAGCTGGTCGTCACCCTCAGCGAGCATGTCGACAATCTGGGCCAGGCGGTGACGAACAGCATGGCCGGCGCACGGACCCTCACCGACCGCGCCAATGCGCTGCGCATCGCCTTCGATTCGATCATCGGCAATATCGAGCGCGATCTGCCGCAGACGATGCAGCGGGTCGAGGCCGAGGCCGCACGCGGCGACGCGACGATGCGCGCGATCACCGCCCAGGCCGAACAGCTCAACCAGACGGTCGAGCGCGCGACCGACCGGCTCGGTTCGGCCGACATGATGATCGACCGCCAGCGGGATGCGATCGCCAGCCTGGGCGATCTTGCCGCCAAGCGCATGGCGGGCATCGCCGCCGAGGGCGATACCCTGCTGGAGCGGCAGCGCGAGCTCAGCGACGCCTTCGCCGAAGAGGCCAATGCCCGGCTGGAGGCGCTGCGCGATCACAGCAACGAACTGGGCCGCCTGATCGCCGAGAGCGAGGGCAATATGCGCGCGCTGGGCGAGCTGTCCGGCAGCAAGCTGATCGATGCGATCCTGAAGGTGCGCGAGAGCGCGTCCGAGGCGGCGCGCGGCGCCCGCGCGGCGCTCGAATCGATCATCCCCGACGCCAGCGAGAAGCTGGCCCGCAGCAGCGCCGAGGCGATCGAGCGCGCCTTTGGCGACCAGATCACCCAGCGTATCCACATCATCTCCGATACCGCCGAGGCCGCGGTCGCCGCCGCCAATCAGGCGAGCGAGAAGCTGCTCCACCAGATGCTCGCGGTCGGCGAAGCGGTGGTGGCGATGGAGAAGAAGGTCGGCGACGCCGAGACCCGGCAGCAGGATGTCGCCCAGGAGACGGTGAGCCGCGAGGTCGCGATCCTCGTCGAACATCTCAACTCGGCGGCGATCGACGTCACCAAGCTGCTGTCGCACGACGTGCCCGACGGTGCCTGGAAGGCCTATCTCCATGGCGATCACGGCGCCTTCACCCGCGCCGCCGTCCGTCTGCTCCGCCAGGAGGAAGCGAGCCGGATCACCCAGCTCTACGACGGCAATGTCGAGTTCCGCGAGCATGTGAACCGCTACATCCATGATTTCGAGGCGCTGCTCCGCCGCGTCCTCGCCAGCCGCGACGGCGGCGCGCTGGCGGTGACGATGCTGTCGTCCGACATGGGCAAGCTCTATGTCGCGCTGGCCCAGGCGATCGAGCGGCTGCTGGTCTGATTGCCGCAAAGGCCGGACCGCCCATGAGGGCCCGACCTTTTCCCCTTGTCCGTCACCCTGAACTTGTTTCAGGGTCCGCCCATCATCTTCTCTGTCGCTCCGTGGCAGGTGGATGCTGAAACAGGTTCAGCATGACGGTCGAGATATGGCGAGCGAGATCAAACTCCACGAAAGCTGGCGGGAACCCCTGAAGGACGAGTTCGCCGCGCCCTATATGGCCGCGCTCAAGACCTTCCTCACCGCCGAGCGCACCGCCGGCAAGCGCATCTTCCCGGCCGCGAACGAGTGGTTCCGCGCGCTCGATCTCACCCCGCTCGACCGGGTCCGCGTCGTCATCCTGGGACAGGACCCCTATCATGGCCTCGGCCAGGCGCATGGCCTGTGCTTCAGCGTCCGCCCCGGCGTCCCGCCGCCGCCCAGCCTGGTCAACATCTACAAGGAGCTGAAGACCGACCTCGGCATCGAGCGCCCCGGCCATGGTTTTCTGGAGCATTGGGCGAAGCAGGGGGTGCTGCTGCTCAATTCGGTGCTGACCGTCGAGATGGGCCTTGCCGCGTCGCACCGTGCGCGGGGCTGGGAGACCTTCACCGACGCGGTGATCCGGCTGGTCAACGCCCGGGCCGATCCGGTCGTGTTCATGCTGTGGGGCAGCTACGCCCAGAAGAAGGCCGCCTTCGTCGATTCGACCGACCGGGGCGGCCGCCACCTCGTGCTGAAGGCCCCCCACCCCTCGCCGCTGTCGGCGCATAATGGCTGGTTCGGCTGCCGCCATTTCTCGAAGGCCAACGCCTTTCTGGAGGCGCAGGGCCTGCCGGCGATCGACTGGTCGCTGCCCGACCCCTGACGGAACCGGCGCGGAGGACGCCTCAGGCCGCCCGGTCGAGCAGCGGCCCCATCGCGACGATGTCGCCGGCGCTGTAGACCAGCTGGCCCGGCGTGCCTTCGGCGGCGTGGAAGAAGAAGGGCGTCCCGAAGCTGCCGCCTTCGACGAGCTGGCCCGCCATCTCCGCGGCGACGGCGGTGACAAGATCGGCCTGGGCGCCACTGTCCGAGGTCGAGGTCGAGGTGAGCTTACGGTCCATATAGGCGCGATAGTCGGCGAGCGTGGTTTCCGGCCGGTAGAGATAATTGAGCTCGCGATAGGGTTCGCCGGGCCAGGGATAGATGATGTAGCGCATCTCCAGCCGGCGGAAGCCCTGCGGAAATTCCTGGTGGACAACCTGGCAGACGGTGCAGTCCTTGTTGGTGAACATGTAGCAGATGCCGTCCGATGCCGCCTCGCGCGCCGGCTCATGGATGCTGGGCAGCATGGCGAGCTGGTCCCAGAAGGGTGCGAGCTCCTTCTGGAAGCCCGCCTGTTCGGGAATCCCCGCCTTTCCCGCCGCGGCCGCCGTCCCCCGGCCCGCGATGATCAATGCCGGCATCATCGCCAGCAGCATCCGCCTGTCCAACATGGTCCCCATCCCGATCGCCCTCCCCACAAGGTCATGATCGGTGTAGCGCGCTGACGGGGATATGAACAAGGCGGCAGCGGGGGCGGCAACGCGGCGATCGCTCGGGTCATCGCTGTCTGGTCGTGCGAGCGGGCCCGCATGACGGGCCGCCGCCTCACCCGCGCAACGCCCAGCGCCCCAGTTCGACATGCTCGGTCAGCCCGACGAGGCTGTGGATCAGCACGAAGGCATCGGCGCGCCAGCTGACCGGCCAGACCGGCCGGCGCATCCCGCCATCCTGCCCATAAGCGAGGGTCAGATGCGGATCGAAGCGGAAGCCGCGATTGGGCCAGATGCCGGCATCGGCGACGGCGAGCTGGAGCTTCTGCTGGAAGGCCTTGAGCACCGGCATCGGCTCGCCCGGCTTCAGGCAGGTGACATGCCCGTTGCCGACCAGTTCCTGCAGCACCAGCCGCAGCGCCGGCCCTTCGACCTTCGCGGCGGCCGCGCACAGATCGGCGATGATACCGGGCGGCGGCGTCATCGGCAGATCGAGCGACCAGAGCGTCATATGCAGCCGATGATCGAGCACATGGCTTTTCGCGATGCCGAGCTGCCCCCGCACCGCCGCGATCTCGGGAATGATGTCCGCGCTGGGCATCAGGGCGAAGAACAGCCGGTGAAGGACAACCTCGTCACTGTCGCCCAACGGTCGCAAGAGCGCCATGATGTTTCTCCTTTGTTCGAATCGTCTACAGGATTCCTGCACGGAACAAAAGAGGAACTTGATGCGGGACGCCGCCAGCGGGAACAAAGGCCCGCCTCGGTCGCTAACGCCCCGCAATCACTGGGAGGAATATATGCGCGCGATCATCATAGCCCTGCTTTCGGCATCCACGCTCAGCCTGGCGGCGTGCGGCGGGAAGGGCGACGACAAGCTGGGCGAACAGGCCCAGGAAGCGATGGAGAATCGCGCCGACGCGGTCGATGCCGCCGCCGACAACATGACCGGCGCGGCCGAGGACGCGACCGAAGCCCATGCCGACGCGATCCGCGACGCGGGCGACGCCAAGGAAGAGCGGATCGACGACAGCGACGTCAATGCCGACAAGCTCACCCCCGAGCAGCGGAAGGCGATCGTCAACCCGAACTGATGCGGGCCGGGGGTCGCTTCCGGAGGCACCGGAGCGGCCCCGCCTAGCTGCGATTCTCTCGCAATAAGGGCGGAATTTCCGGGTGCATGGGGTTGATCCTGCGTTTTTCTGTTTTTTCACGCCGCCGCCCTCGCTCGGCAGGCTCATCGGACCGCCCCCGCCGTCCGGCGGTCGCGTGTAGATGTCATCGTCATGAGAAGGAGCCGCCCGGCGCGAAGGCAAGCCTCACACCGGGGCAGCCCAAGCAGCAAGCCGTTTCCTACATGTCAAGGCATGGCGATGAAGTGCCGGTGCCGGTGGGTCGCGCAGTGCCGCTATAATTATTGAGCGATGCCAATTCAGCGCACTGTCACCGTAATTTGGCACCTTAATTCCAGTTGGCGTTCACGCTGGCCGATCAATCGCATCATGCTCTTTTGCTGGCGCGAACACAGTCACGAAACCTTCTTGCCACCCTGTCAGTCCGAGTGTGACAGGATAGATATTGAATCCCTCGGGAAAGTCTCGAAATCCCGGCTGATCGCGCAAACGGCCGATAGCCGCCTCCGCGTCTGCTTCGGTTGCATAGATGCCGATATGCAGTTCCGTATCCTCCCGATCCGGATACTCGCGCTCGAACCAAAGATCATAGACGACGGTCATAGCGCCCACCTACCTGACGGCGGGTGGCTGTGACAATGACGTCCGCGCCAACCTGTGCGCCTATCGCCGCTTTGATTCAGGGGTTCGCCACGTAGATGCCGGCAACGGCGAGGAACATGAACTGATCGAGCCGTGAAGCTCGTCTTCTGGCCGACCGCATGGCAGGATTATCGCCGCTGGCAGGCCGAGGACCCCAAGCTGCTCGCCCGCCTCAACGACCTGATCAGGGAATGCCGCCGCGATCCCTTTCGCGGCACCGGCAAGCGCGATCAGCCGGCCATGCCCAGGAAGATCATCAGCGACCGCTCGACCCGGAGCAAATCCTCCTCCGACAAGGCGCCGATGCGGCCTCCGATCTTATCCCATCGCACGGTGATCAGGCTGTCGACAGCCACATCGGATATCTTGCGAAGGCCGTTCCCGCCGCTCGGCGCGATGCGTGGGCGGAAACTTTCTTCGGGTGTTGTCGAACTGGTGATGATCGCCAGGACGACGGTGCTGCCGGCAAAATCATCGCTCTGAAGGATGAGTGCCGGACGTGGCTTGCCGCCGAACCCGCTACCGGCCGCGACGGTGACGACATCCCCGCGCTTCAATCATCGTCCTCTTCGGGCCAATATTGAATGGCCTCGGCGAAATCGATGTCGTCCTGACGATCGGGAAGCGCCTCGATCGCCGCCATGTCGCGCTTCGCCTGCTCCTTGAACGCCGGGGTGCGCACGTCAGGCAACCAGAACTGCTTGAGCCGATAGCCCTTGGCGCGCATCGCCGCACGATGCTTCGCAACGCGGCTTTTGCTGTCATCGGACTGGGGGCGGTTCATGGGCGGCTCCGTTACATGTAACATAACGTGCCGCGTGATTGCATGCAAGGAGCGGGGTCGCTGCACCCTATTTGGGGGTTATGGTACGTGGCACCGTAACTCTAGTAGCGCGGCACCGAAGCTTGAATGATCGACATCACTACATATTTGTAGTAACAATTTTGTCGTGGATATTCGCTTCGAATGGGACCCCGCCAAGGCGGACGCCAATCGGCGCAAGCATGGCGTCACGTTTGAAGAGGCGGCACGGGTTTTTGCGGACCCGCTTGCCCTCAGCGAGCAGGATCGCATCGAGGGGAATGAGTATCGCTGGCGGACCATCGGCATGGTCGACGGCATCATCCTGCTGCTGGTCGCGCATGCCAACCGGGATGCCGAAGACGGCAGCGAGATTATCCGGATCATCTCCGCCCGGCGTGCGGACAGGAAAGAAAGGCGGCTTTATGAGCAGTAAACTGGTCGAATATCGGATCGACCCCGAGAATCCACCGCCTTTGACCGAGGCCCGAAAGGCGGAGCTTCAGGCTTTGGCGGCGATGGATGACACCGATATCGATTATTCCGATATCCCCGACGGCTTCGATTGGACGAACGCCCGGCGCGGCGTGTTCTACCGTCCCGTCAAGCAGTCGACCACGGTGCGGATCGATGCCGATGTGCTGCATTGGTTGAAGGCCAAGGGGCGCGGCTATCAGACCCGACTGAACGCGATCCTGCGCGAGGCTATGCTGCGGGATGGAGCGCGTTAATTAGTAAACTGGCACCGAAATTCCCGATATCATAATTGGATATCATAATTGAGTAGCACGGGCTAGCTCACGCCTATTTAATTATGGCCGCAGGAGGAATGTATTTACCGCGCACACCTATAAAGAAGCTTTCAGATCGAATTGTATCCCGAAGTTTTTCGCGCGCTGTCGCGACACCCAAAGTTTTTAGATGCGAATCAAGAACTTTCTCGGTGGTTTTTACTAAAGTGGCAAGCCGTTTTTCATCAGACGCAACTTTTATGACTTCCTCTGAGAATTTTATCTTCTCCTTATTAGACAATCCTATGAATGCACGCCTACCCAATACTTGTCGTACAACGGAATCTATTATAAAGAAGCGATATATTTTGGTTACCGCTGATATTTTTTGGTTTCGCCACATAAATTCTAGTCGATAATGCAAAAACGCGATGGCATATGCTGGACGCACATCGTCGCGCTCGCCTAAAATATCTTCGATATTTTCGCCAATTTCAGCTTTATAATTTCGTGCAGCACGATGAGGCGCACCTAATAAGCCAGCCGTTGCAGCTTTTAGAAACGGTTGCATTTGAATAATACGGGCCCGTTCGACAGCCTCTGAGCGATATTGATTTTCTCGTCTTTCCAAGAAAATTCGCTTGTCAGTAGGAGCGTTCCTAGAAAATTCTTCTAGATTCTTCATAAATGGCAAAAGGGACCAGAACTGCTCGTCCCGCACAGGGTTTTGCTTATTCGTCCCAGATATTATCGAGAATATAAACTCCTCATCCTTCGTACCAATTAACCGGAATGGGACATAAATCCCTTCCAAATTGTCACGGTTATGAAAAATTACGTTGCTCGTTTGGCAACCATTGACGATCTGAAAATCATCAATAGTAAAATTATTACCCGTTCTATCTATTGATTTAGAAACCACTGTGATTCCGTTATTTCTATAAACGAAATTTCTGTGCTCTCCATCCTCTAGACTCGATATAATTTCCTTATTTATTTTCGAGTTTGGATTATAGTCCCGAATATTGTCAAAAAATATTGATTTATTGATGCCAGTTACATCATTATTTTCATCGTATAATGAAATTACTTTCAGTAGTTCTGAAGCTGGAAGAAATCCAATATATCCTTCATCGACACTATCATGTTTAGGGAGGACAACATTTTCTTTAAAATCAATAGTTACTTCGGTAGCCGTTGATGCTGCACGATAAAGACGCTGAAGCTGACTTGCACCATAAAGGTTTATCTCTGTTGAATCTTCGTCAAAGATATTAAGCTCTAAAAGGTCATTTCGTGTATTTTCAACAAGTCTTTCTATTTTCGCTGGCTGGTCATAATTTCCGGTCGATGCGTAGAAGCAGTGCAGTCCAGGGTTACGGCGCTTTACGCCATTCCCATACAAGTAATCTTTAGCATCGATCAAATCGTCGAGCTGATCAGATTCTCCAGATATCCCGCCCGAAAAGAACTCTTTAACGCTATCAAAAAACTTGGATATTTCTCCGTAGTCAAAACTAGGCGAGGTTTTAGATTGGAAGAAATAGAAGTCGATTTGAGGATTCTTTGTTTCCGCTACGGCGGTAGCCGCCTCGTCAGCATCGGTAACTAAATTACCTTGCACGATTATAGCCACACCATCCAAACCGAATTCGGTGCCAGACAAATGGGCATCAAAAGGGTCAATATTTTCGCCAGACCCACCATTTATGATCGAATAAATCGAGTAAAGCTCGAACTGATCGCTTTCCGATTTTTTAACGAGATCGAATTCTTTAGAGAATTCTTTTACCTGCGCCTGATTAACAGGATTCATTTGACTGCTCCGAGCCAGTTTTAGCTAGAAATGGCCGGCAGATAAATCTCCCCGCCCTTCTCCTTGAACACCTCGCTCATTGCCCGCATTCCCGCCTCGGCGTCACCTGCGGCAATAAACGTATCCGCCGGGGCGTTCTTCGTCGCGGCGAAGTCCCGCACCTCCTGCGTAATCTTCATCGAGCAGAATTTCGGGCCGCACATCGAGCAGAAATGCGCGGTCTTGGCGCCTTCGGCCGGCAGGGTCTGATCGTGATATTGCTCCGCCGTGTCGGGATCGAGCGACAGGTGGAACTGGTCGCGCCAGCGGAACTCGAAGCGGGCGCGGCTCAGCGCGTCGTCGCGGAGCTTCGCGGCCGGGTGGCCCTTGGCGAGATCGGCGGCGTGGGCGGCGAGCTTGTAGGTGACGACGCCGACCTTCACATCGTCGCGGTCGGGCAGGCCCAGATGCTCCTTCGGCGTGACGTAGCAGAGCATCGCCGTGCCGAACCAGCCGATCATCGCCGCACCGATGGCCGAGGTGATATGATCATAGCCGGGCGCGATATCGGTGGTCAGCGGCCCCAAGGTGTAGAAGGGCGCCTCGCCGCATGCCTTCAGCTGCTTGTCCATGTTCGCCTTGATCTTGTGCATCGGCACATGGCCCGGGCCTTCGATCATCACCTGCACGTCGTGCTTCCAGGCGATCTGGGTCAGTTCGCCGAGGGTATGCAGTTCGCTGAACTGGGCTTCGTCATTGGCGTCGGCGATCGATCCGGGGCGCAGGCCATCGCCCAGCGAGAAGGCGACGTCATAGGCCTTCATGATCTCGCAGATGTCCTCGAACCGTTCGTAGAGGAAGCTTTCCTTGTGGTGGCTGAGGCACCATTTCGCCATGATCGATCCGCCACGCGAGACGATGCCGGTGACGCGATTGGCGGTCATCGGGATATAGGCCAGCCGCACGCCGGCATGGATGGTGAAATAATCGACGCCCTGTTCGGCCTGTTCGATCAGGGTATCGCGGAAGATTTCCCAGGTCAGATCCTCGGCGACGCCGTTCACCTTTTCCAGCGCCTGATAGATCGGCACCGTGCCGATCGGCACCGGCGAATTGCGCAAGATCCATTCGCGGGTGTCGTGGATGTTGCGGCCGGTCGACAGGTCCATCACCGTGTCGGCGCCCCAGCGGATCGACCAGACCATCTTGTCGACTTCAGCCGCGACGTCGGAGGCGACCGCGCTGTTGCCGATATTGGCGTTGATCTTCACCAGGAAGTTGCGGCCGATCGCCATCGGCTCGCTTTCGGGGTGGTTGATGTTCGACGGGATGATCGCGCGGCCGCGCGCGACCTCCTGCCGGACGAACTCGGCCGTCACATAATCAGGGATCTCGGCACCGAAATCCTCGCCGTCGCGCAGCAGCTTTTCCTTGAGCGCGGCGCGGCCGATATTCTCGCGGATCGCGACATATTCCATTTCGGGGGTGATGATGCCGCGCCGGGCATAGTGCATCTGGCTGACATTCTGCCCGGCCTTGGCGCGCAGCGGACGCTGTACGACATTCGGGAAGGGGGCGACGCCGCCGGCGCGATCCGGCCCCTTCAGGCCGTTATCCTCCGGCTTCACGCCACGGCCTTCATAGTCCTCGACATCGCCGCGGGCCATGATCCAGTCGCGGCGCAGCGCGGGCAGGCCGGCCATGATGTCGATATGCGCCTTATCGTCGGTGTAGGGCCCCGAACAGTCATAGACGCGGACCGGCGGCTCCTTCGCGCTCGGCTCCAGCGCGATCTCCCGCATCGCGACCCTGATGGGCTTTCCGGACGAATCGGCCGGCCCTTCGACATGAATCTTGCGCGATCCCCGGATCGGGCCGGTGGTCACCTTCATCTCGGTACGCGCGGGGATATCGGCCATGTCGACTCACTCCATTGGGCGACTCATATCAGCGAAGGATTTGAGCGGGCTTCTCGCCAGTCCCCCGGACTGGCGGCGCGGCCCACTCCCTACGCCGGTACAAGCCGGATCAGGTTCAGCGGGTCGTGGGCATTTCAGCACCACCTCTCAGCCACTTGTTTCGGCTTGACCGAAACATCGGCCAAGGCGGGGCTCCCCGGGGATAGCTTCGTTGTAGACAAAGACCATCAGGGGGGGAAGCCCGAACCGATCCGATCATCGTCGATGCGAGGCTGGCTTCCGGCGGCGTCCCTCTCTATGCAGGCGCGATGAGCGGCGTCATGTGCGATCTCGCCATCATTGGCGGCGGCCTTTCGGGCGGCCTTATCGCGCTGGCCGCACGTCGCGCCCAGCCCGAGCGGCGCATCCTGATCATCGAGGCCGCACCCGCGCTGGGCGGCGCGCATCTCTGGTCCTTCATCGACAGCGACATCGGGCCGGAGGAAAAGGCGCTGCTCCAGCCGCTGGTCAATTTCGGCTGGCGCGATTTCGCGGTGGTCTTCCCGCAATATAAACGCGCGCTGCCCTTCCCCTTCTACAGCCTGCGATCGGACCGCTTCGACGAGGCGCTGCGCGAGGCGATGCCCGCCGAAAGCATATTGACCGGCCGCCGCGCCACCGGGGTGAGCGCCGACGGTGTCATCCTGGAGGACGGGACGATGATCAGCGCGCATGGCGTGATCGACGCGCGCGGCCCCGCCGACCTGTCGCTGCTCGACCTGCATTATCGCAAGTTCGTCGGCTATGAGCTGACCCTGGACGGGCCGCACAGTGTGCGCCGCGCCACGCTGATCGATGCCGCCGCCGATCCGGCCGAGGGCTTTCAATATATGGCGATGCTGCCGATCGAGAATGACCGGCTGTTCATCGAGGATGTCCGCTACGAGGCCTGGCCCGATCTGGACATGACCGACCATGGCAACCGCATCGTCAACCATGCCGCGCGCTTCGGCTGGCGCATCCGCAGTTCGGCGCGCGGGCAGGCCGGCATCCTGCCGATCGCGCTGGGCGGCGAGTTCGCCGACTATTGGAATTCGGGCGGGGTGGGCGTCGCCAAGGTTGGGCTGCGGGCGGGGCTGTTCCACCCGGTCACCGGCAATTCGCTGGCCGATGCCGCGCGCACCGCGCTGATGATCGCCACCGCGCAGGACTGGTCGGGTGCGGCACTCCACAGCATGCTGCAGGAGCATGCCGCCAAATGCTGGGTCCAGCGCGATTATTATCGCCGCTTCGCCCGCCGCATGCTGCGCGACGTGGAACCGGCGCAGGGCTATAGCGTGCTCCAGTCGCTCTATGCGATGGATGCCGACCTGATCGCGCGCTTCCACGGCATGCGGCTGGGATGGGCCGACCGCCTGGCGCTGAGCATGGGCGAAGGGCCGATGCCGGTCAGCGCGATATTCCGGCGATGATGACGCGCGACGCCTCCATGGATGGCGAATGATCAGATCCCTGTGCGTGTTCTGCGGATCGAGCCCCGGCTTCGATCCGGTTCATGGCGAGGCCGCCCGCGCGCTGGGCGATGCGCTGGGCCAGGCCGGGATCGACCTGGTCTATGGCGGCGGCCGGGTCGGGCTGATGGGGATCGTCGCCGATGCGGCGATGGCCGCGGGCAGCCGCGCGATCGGCGTGATCCCGAAGGCGCTCGCCGATCTAGAAGTGGCGCATCACGGGCTGACCGAGCTTCACATCGTCGGATCGATGCATGCGCGCAAGGCGATGATGGCCGATCTGTCCGACGGATTCATCGCGCTGTCGGGCGGCATCGGCACGTTCGAGGAGCTGTTCGAGATCTGGACCTGGGGGCAGCTGGGCGACCATGCCAAGCCGGTCGCCCTGCTCAACATCGCCGGTTTCTACGACAAGCTCACCGGCTTCCTCGACGATGTCGTCACCGCCGGCTTCCTGCGCGACGCGCACCGCGCGATGCTGATGGTCGATCGCGACCCGGCCGCGCTGGTCGCGAAGATCCGCGATTATCGCGCGCCCGCCGTCGAGAAATGGATCGGGCGCGAGCAGCGCTGAGCTACACGCCGTCCGGCGCGCTTCGCGGCCCTTCGGGGTGGAGATAGACCGGATCGAACCCGGCCAGAGCGACCATCCCGGCCATATCCTCGATCAGGACGGCGCGCGAATGGGTGCGGATCAGCCGCTCGCCGCGCAGCCACTGCATCGTGCGGTTCATGTGGACCGGGGTGATGCCCAGCGCGTCGGCCAGGTCGTTCTGCGTCACCGGCAGATCGAACCAGCCATCGCGGAGCATCCCGATGGTGGCGAAGCGCACATGGAATTCGAGCAGCAGATGCGCCGTCCGCTCGCGGGTGCTGCGGCGGCCGACATTGACGGTCCATTCGCGGAAGATCGCGGCGTCGACCAGCGTATCGAACCAGAAGGCGCGTCCCACCGAGGGATGCGCCGCGGCGATACGCAGAATATCGTCATGCGCGATCATCAGGATCACGGTGGGCATATGGGTGCGGATGCCATGATCGGCGACGATCACGAGCGCGGACTGCAGATCGACCATGTCGCCGGGAATGTGGAAGGACACGATCTGCCGCGATCCGTTCGGCAGGGTGCGGTAGCGGCTGACCAGCCCGCTTTCGACGAAGCAGCTTTCCTGCGGCCGTTCCCCCTCGCGCACGATATCCTGATAGGCGGCGAAGTGCCGGATCCGCGCCGGAACGCCGAGCAGCGCGGCGCGCGCCTCTCCCACGAACGCGCCACGGCGTTCGAGTTTGGCGATATAATTCGCGAAGGCCGTTGCGGCTTCTGACATGCGCTCCCCGACGGGCGGGAGCGCGATCCTTGTCTCTCAGCCACCGACGCCATGACTGGCCGGTGATGGCGGCACCGTATACTATCCGAGATTAGAAACAAATCACGATCAGTGAACTATCGTCGGACGCCCCGGCGGCCGCGCGCCGAGCGCCATCAGGCAGGAACGGAACTTAATTCAGATTAGTCCGTTCCTGTTCTACCGTTGGTCCAGACTGAGCGTCATCGGCTGAGAGATTCTTGTGCTCCCGCTCAGTACCGGGGGCATGATGTCCAGAATATTATCGGTATTGATCGTAGAGGATGAACCGATCGTCGCGCTGAGCCTCGCCTGTGCGGTCGAGGCGGCGGGCGCGCTGGTGATCGGCCCGGCATCATCCACGATCGAGGCGCTCGGCCTGCTGGCCCGGGCGACGGTCGACGCCGCGATCATCGACGTCCAGCTGGAGGATCGCGATATAACGCCGGTCGCGATCGCGCTGATCGACCGGCATGTTCCCTTCGTCGTCCACAGCGGCACCGGCCTTCCCGACGCGCTGGCGCTATCCCATCCCGATCTGCCGGTGATGATGAAGCCGGTCCGCGCCGATGCGGTGATGTCGCGGCTGATGCAGCAGTTGCCGCTGGGCGACTGACCGCGCCCGTTCATTCATTGCGGATCAATCCGCTTCGTCGCACAAGCCGGCCATGTGATTCCGAGGAAGCCGCCCATGCCCCGCCTGTCGTTCATCGCCCTGCCCGCCCTCGCCGCGCTCGCGCTGGCGGGGTGCCAGACCGTCTCGCCCGAGGCCCGCGTCCGCACCAAGCTGATCGATGCCGGGATCCGGCCCCCCGTGGCCGGCTGCATGGCGGAGCGGATGGTCGACCGGCTGTCGCTGGTCCAGCTCAAGC
>CAZJXG010000034.1:0-17669 GCA_964549965.1 uncultured Sphingomonas sp.
ATCCGCCCGCGTCGATGCTTGTCCGATGAGGCGTGTGATAAAGGCAGCTGGGCGGCCGGGTCGATTGGGCGAAAGCGAAGGACTATATGGCCGGCCAGTCCTTGTGCATGACCTGATGCCTTGTTCAATCTTGTCCTAGAAGACTCAGCAGCCGATACGCTGCGACGGAGCGATCGATATGCGCGCGAGCTAGGCCGGCTTGTGCGCCGAGCGCTTCGCGTTCAGCGTCCAGCAGGTCGAGTTGCGGCTTTAGGCCGACCCGAACTTCTTGACGGACGCTTTCAAGCGCCTGGACCGCAGCAGCGGCCTGGTCCGTCGCCGCCTGCTCGACCAGCAACGTCGTGCGGACATCCTGGAAGGTCGAGATCAGCTGCTCGCCAACTCGCATCCGCGCGGCGCGAAGCCGGGCATCGGCGGCGCGCTCCAGGCTCCCCGCTTCGGCGATCTTGCCCGAGATGCGCCCACCGCTGAACAATTGCCAGCGGGCGCGGATACCCACGGTCGCGCTATCGGCACGATAATCGGGAAAGAATTGATCACGAATGGTCGATGCTTCGGCAAAGGCGCCGATCGTAGGAAGCCGCTCCGCTCGTGCGCCTCGCGCGGCGGCCTGGGCGGCTCGCAGTCCAGCTTCGGCTTGCGCCAGGATGGGATTGCTACGCGTGGCCGAATCCATAGCCTCTTCGAGCGTGGCGGGGAGTTTGGGATTCGCTGGCAGCGGTTCGAGATCCGTCGAATCGAGTCCGGTCAGATTGTTGAAACGGACTTGTGCCGCCACCTGACCGCCTTGGGCCAGGGCGAGCCCGGCGCGAGCTTCGGCGAGCCGGGCGCCAGCTTGCGTGACGTCGGTGCTCGGGCTTTCTCCGGCGCGATAGCGCAGCCGGGCCTGGCGCTCGATCTCGTTCGTCTCCGAAACGAGGCGACCATAGAGATCGACCATCCGGGCTGATGCCAGGACATCGCCATATGCCTCGACGACGGCCGTGATGAGCTGGTTGCGCGACGCGACTTTCTGCGCCGCGGCCCCAACGACGCCGGCGCGCGCCTGATCGATCCCGGCGGCGACGCGACCACCGGTGAAAAGCGGCTGTTCGATGATAGCCTGCGCGGCGCGGGGGGTGACGTTCGCTGCGCCGAGCCCGAAGAAATTCTGCGGGTTCAGGCGGCCATAGCCGATCGTCCCGGTGAGCGTCGCCGTGGGCAGGCGACCGGAACGCGCCTGATCGAGCCGGGCCCCCGCCGCGTCCGCTTCTGCGTCGGCGATAGGGATTTCGGGAGCATGGCTGATCGCCGCCGCGATCGCCTGCTCGAGTGTGGTGGCGCTTGCCATCGTATTCATCGCCAGCGGTGCCGCGAACCACAGCACCAGCCTGGCGACGCGGCGAGATCGGCTCATTTGAAGGCGGTGCCGGGGTGCACGCCCAGCTTCTTGAGCAGGATCGCGGCCGGACAGAAACCGGTAAAACCGGACTGGATCATATTGAGACCGGCAAAGGCGGTGAGGGCGAGCCAGTAAGGATGAACCGTCATGGCGAGGACGATTCCGAGAAGGACGACACAGCCTGCGAAAATCATGACGGCGCGATCGAGGGTCATTCCGATTTCCTTTCGAGCAAATGGGAGAGTCACATCCGCAGCTTGCGAATGCCCATGACGTGGAGGGCGAGCTTTTCGTAGAAGGGTTCGCTTTCGCCCTTGCGGACTTTACGCAGGAAGTATTTTTCGAAGGCGATCTTGGCCAGGTGCACCCATTTGCCGCGTGCGGACCAGTTGACGTTTCGCGGAGGGATTTGCGGCTGGGCGACGAAGGCGACACCGCCGTCGCCGAAGTCGGCAAGGCAGACGGCGTTCCAGCTCGCCTCGGCGGCCGGCGTCCTTCCATCCAAAATCGCGCCGAGATTCGCGGCGATTGCGCTCACCATGCTCTCGATCATGAAGCCGGTCTTGGGGACGCCGACAGGGACCGGCGTCGGCCCCATGGGCGGGATGGCGATGCAGACGCCGAGCCCGAAAATCTCGGGGAAGGCCGGGTTGCGTTGATGCTTGTCGACCAGGATGAAGCCCCGCGCATTGGTCAGCCCCTCGATATTGCTGACCGCCGGCACGCCGCGAAAGGCCGGCAGCATCATCGAATAGGCGAAAGGCAGGTCATGCGTCCTCGCCACGGCTCCGCCCTCGGCGACCTCCTCGACATGCATCATGCCCGCCTCGATCTTGGCGACGCGGGCGTTGGTGATCCATTTGATGTGGCGGTTCCTCAGTTCGCTTTCGAGCAGCGATTTGGTGTCGCCGACCCCGTCGAGGCCGAGATGGCCGATATAGGGCTCGGCGGTGACGAAGGTCATCGGCACCTGGTCGCGGATCTTGCGACGCCTCAATTCGGTGTCGAGGATCATCGCGAACTCATAAACTGGACCGTAGCAGGAGGCGCCCTGGACAGCGCCGACAACGATCGGCCCGGGATTCTCGACGAAACGGTCGAAGGCATCGGCAGCCGCCGAGGCATGTGCTGTCTGGCAGATCGAGACGGTGTGGCCACCATGCGGACCCAGCCCTTCGATCTCGTCGAAGGCCAGGTCGGGGCCAGTGGCGATAACCAGATAATCATAGTCGACGCTGATGCCGTCGTTGAGCTCCAGCCGCTTCTCGGCAGCATGAAGGCGTTTCGCGCCCGCCGCGGTGAAGCCGATCTGTTTCTTCGCGAATATGGGCGGCAGAAAAACCTGGATTGCCTCTGGCGCGCGCCAGCGCACCGCGACCCAGGGATTGGAGGGGATGAAAGAGTAGGTATCCGACGCGGACACCATCATCACATCGGCGCGCTCACCAACTGTAGCCTTGATTTCATAAGCAGCGATGGTGCCGCCCAGACCGGCACCCAGCACCACGATCTTCGGTTTGCTCATGGTCATTTCCGCACCCTCGCTATTGGCGTGCACCGGCCCGACCGAATTGGAAGGAACCATCGCCAGGATAATAGAGCGGCTTCGGGGGGCGATCGCACCGCGTAATGTTCCCAATGCAGCCGCGAGGCCGGACGTGCTCCAATGACACAGGATCGGATCAAGCTGCGTGCGGCTGACGCACGACGATAGGGGCCGTTGATGGCGAGATGGGGATGGCTGACCATGGCGACCGCGCTGCTGCTGACGGGCTGTGGCGATGGCGGTTCGTCGGAACGCGAGGTCACTCGCCCGCCAGCGGGCGAGCGGATTCTATTGGCGCCCGCTGAGATAAGCGACATGAAGGCGGTCGGTGCCGAGATCACCACGCGCGATTCCGCCGAGGCGCGCGCACGTATCGCGGGTACCCTGGACCGCCTTTCCGTCCGCGAAGGTGATATGGTGCGGCAGGGGCAGCGGATCGGCATGATCGTCGATGCGCGGCTCGGTTATGAGACGAGCGGCTATGCCGCGCAGGTCGCTGCCGCGCAGGCGGAGGCGGTACAGGCACGGGCGGATCTCGCCCGTATCCAGGATCTCTTCGATCATAAGGTTTACGCCAAGGCACGGCTCGACCAGGCGGTCGCCATGGCGCGGACCGCCGAGGCTCAACTCGCCGCCGCGCGCGCTCAGCGCGACGCAAGCGTGAGCGTCGCCGGACAGGGCGCTGTTCTCGCGCCGTCCACCGGCCGCGTGCTGCGGGCGGACATTCCCGAAGGCTCGGTCGTGACGCCTGGCATGTCGATAGCGACTATCACCGCCGGCCCGCCGGTGCTGCGCCTCGAGCTTCCCGAGTCGGTTGCCGGACAGGTCCGTGCCGGAGCGGACGTGCTGGTTGCGCCGGGCGACTTGCCCGACGGATCAAGTCGGGGGCAGGTCAGGCAGGTCTATCCCGCGGTCATCGCTGGACGCGTGCGCGTCGACGCAACCGTGCCCGGGCTGTCGGCCGATCTGGTGGGCCGAAGGATCGGGGTATCGATCGCGGTCGGGCGGAGAAGCGCGCTGATCGTCCCGCGCCGATTCATCGCGACACGTTACGGCATCGACCAGGTCGATGTGCTGACCGCTGACGGGCGCATCAGCGCCGTGCCGGTCCAGATCGCGTCGACCGCCGATCCTGCAAAGACCGAGATATTGAGCGGCGTCGTGCCGGGCGATATCCTCTTTCTGGCGGCCAGGGGCAAATGAACCTTGGCTTCTCGGGACGTCTGACGCGCGCCACGATCGGTTCGCCGCTGACGCCGCTGTTCCTCATGGCGGCGATCGCCATCGGCCTCCTCGCACTCTTTTCGATCCCGCGCGAGGAAGAGCCGCAGATCAGCGTGCCGATGGTGGACATCCAGGTGATGGCGCCGGGCCTCGCCGCGCCCGACGCGGTCGAACTGGTCGGCATTCCGCTGGAGACGATCGTCAAGAGCGTCGATGGCGTGGAGCATGTCTATACCCAGGCCGAGGACGACGGCGTGATGGTCACCGCGCGCTTCCTGGTCGGATCCGATCCCGAGGATGCGGCGACCCGGATCGAGGAGAAGCTGCGCGCCAACTGGGACCGCATCCCGGTCGGCATTTCCGATCCGAAGGTCACCATGCGCGGGATCAGCGACGTCCCGGTGGTCGTGCTCACGCTCTCGCCCAAGCCCGATGCGGTGGGCCAATGGAATGATCAGGCGCTATACGACCTTGCCACTAAGTTGCGCACCGAAATTGCCAAGGTCGACAATGTCGGCCTGACCTTCTTCGCAGGGGGGCGGCCCGACGAGATCCGTATCGCCCCCGATCCGGCAAAACTCAGTCAATATGGCGTGCCGCTGGGTAGCGTGATCGAGGCGGCGAGCCAGGCCAATCGGAGCTTCCCTGCAGGCACGATCCGGGAAGCTGGGAAGGCACTGTCGGTGACGGCCGGCCGCACCCTGTCTTCCGCCGCCGAAGTCGGGATGCTCACCGTTCGTTCGGCGAGCAACGCGCCGGTCTATCTGCGGGACGTTGCGCGGGTCTCCCAGGGACCGCGCGAGGACCAGTCGCGCGCCTGGCGTTGGGCCAGGTCCGGCGATCAATGGAAAAGCGCCCCTGCCGTCAGCATCGCCATCGCCAAGCGATCGGGCGCCAACGCGGTGGTTGTCTCCGATAGCATTCTGAAGCGCGTCGAGAATCTCAAGGGCAAGTTGATTCCCGACGGCGTCGACGTCGCGGTCACGCGCAATTACGGCGAGACAGCGAATGAGAAAGCCAATGAGTTGCTCTTTCACCTCGGGCTCGCGACGATCTCGATCGTCGCGCTGATCGGCTTCGCGATCGGATGGCGCGAGGCCGCAGTGACCGCGGTCGTCATCCCGACGACGATCCTGCTGACCATGTTCGCCTCTTATGCGATGGGCTACACGATCAACCGGGTCAGTCTCTTCGCGCTGATCTTTTCGATCGGCATCCTCGTCGACGACGCGATCGTTATGATCGAGAATATCGCCCGCCACTGGGCGATGCCCGACGAGCGCAGCCGGGTGCAGGCTGCAATCGAGGCCGTCGCCGAAGTCGGTAATCCCACCGTGGTCGCGACGCTCACGGTCGTGGCGGCGTTACTGCCGATGCTGTTCGTGTCGGGGCTGATGGGTCCCTATATGGCGCCGATCCCGGTCAATGCGTCGGCGGCGATGATCTTCTCCTTCTTCGTCGCGGTGGTCATCGCGCCCTGGCTGATGATCCGCTTCGCGCGCAAGACGCTCGCGGCCGCTGGGGGCCATGATGACAGCGGTGGAAGGCTCGGCCGGATCTATGCGCGCATCGCGCGCCGCGTGATCGACAACCGGGTCTCAGCCCGCAATTTCCTTTTTGCCGTCACCGTCGCCACGGTGGTCGCCTGCTCGATGTTCTATTTCAAGGCAGTCACGGTGAAGCTGCTTCCCTTCGACAACAAGTCGGAGGTGCAGATCGTCGTGGACATGCCCGAAGGCACCAGCCTCGAGACGACGGGCCGGGTTTTGGAGGAGAGTTCCGCGATTGCACGCGCTCTGCCCGAGGCCGTCGCGATGGAGGTCTATGGCGGGACATCGGCACCATTTAATTTCAACGGCCTCGTTCGCCATTATTTTCTGCGCAGCCGCCCCGAAATGGGTGACATCATGGTGACGCTGCTGCCCAAGGGCGACCGTGACCGTTCGAGCCACGAAATCGCGCTCGACCTGCGAAGCAAATTGAAGAGCCTGCGGCTGCCGCGCGGTGCCTCGATCAAGGTGGTGGAGACGCCCCCCGGGCCGCCAGTACTCGCGACGCTGCTCGCCGAGGTCTATGGTCCCGACGCCGCCACGCGTCAGCGTACCGCGATCGAACTGGAGAAGATCTTCAAGTCGGTTCCCTATATCGTCGACGTCGACAACAGCTTCGGTACCCCGCGTCCCAGGCTGCGTCTGGTACTGCAGCGCGATCGGATCGACTATTATGGCCTTTCGGAGCGCCAGATCTCGGACTCGATCGGCGCTCTGATGGGCAACCAGACGATCGGATATGCGCCCCGTGGCAACGGCCGCACGCCGCTGCCGATCACGATCGCCCTTCCGCAGTCGGCGCGGAGCTGGACACGGACCCTGGCGAGCACGCCGGTCGCCGTCACGACCAGCGGCGAGCTCGTCGAACTCGGTGCGGTGGTGGATGCGCAGGCCGAACAGGGCAATCCCGCGATCTTCCGGCGGGACGGGCGCTTCGCCGACATGGTTACCGCCGAACTTGCGGGTGAATATGAGGCTCCCATCTACGGGATGCTCGCGGTGAACAGAGCCGTCGCAAGCTATGACTGGGCCGCGCATGGCCTTGCCAAGCCAATGCTCCGCCTCAACGGACAGCCCGACGACGAGTCGGTGACCTCGCTGCTGTGGGACGGCGAGTGGGAGATCACCTGGGTCACCTTCAGGGACATGGGCGCGGCGTTCATGGTGGCGCTGCTCGGCATCTATATTCTCGTTGTCGCCCAGTTCCGCAGTTTCAGGCTGCCGCTGGTAATCCTTACGCCGATCCCGCTCACGCTTATCGGGATCGTCATCGGTCACATGCTGTTCGCCGCCCCCTTTACCGCAACATCGATGATCGGTTTCATCGCGCTGGCCGGCATCATCGTCCGCAACTCCATCCTGTTGGTCGACTTCATCCGCCACAGCACGCAACCCGGCAAACCGCTCCGTGACGTGCTGATCGAAGCCGGGACGATAAGGTTCAAACCGATCGTGCTCACCGCCGCCGCGGCGATGATCGGGGCCGCGGTGATCCTGACCGATCCGATCTTCCAGGGGCTTGCCCTTTCGCTTCTGTTCGGCCTCGTTTCTTCTACGCTTCTCACTGTGCTGGTGATTCCGGCGATCTATGTCGTGTTCCGGGACGATGGACTGCCGGCGAGCAGCTAAGCCTGTTGTGCATATCTCGAGAGAGAGATGGCCGAGCGGGCGCTCCGGCTTCCATGTGTTGAGGTAAGATCCTGAACGACGACGCTATTCATCCACCTCAATTCCTGGTCAATCCGACACGCTTTCTGTTCTTCACCGGCAAGGGCGGGGTCGGAAAGACCTCGATTGCCTGCGCCGCTGCCTCGGTGGCGGTTTCGGGTGCGCAGAATCTGGATGTGCTCAACATCGACCCGACAGTGGCATCGGAATCTTATCGCATGCGTGTGCTCGCTCAAATGGACCCCGGCGCAAGCAACGAGGATCGAGACAGGGTTCGAGAGCAGCTGTCGGGCGCCTGCACCACCGAGATCGCCGCGTTCGACGAATTCACCGGCCGTCTGGCCGACGAGGACGGAACCTATGATCACATCGTCCTCGATACTGCGCCGACGGGGCATACATTGCGGCTTCTCAGCCTTCCCAAGGCCTGGAGCGGCTTTCTGGAGGGGAGAATGATCAGGGCGCTTCATGCCTAGGGCCCACATTCGGGCCTGAAGACCCAGGAGGCGCGCTTCGGGGCTGCGATGGCGGGCGCTATGCGATCCGGGGGCCACCACCATCCTGCTCGTGGCCAGGCCCGAACGCAGCGCGATTGCCGAGGCGGCGCGAACCTCGACGGAACTGCGCACGCTCGGCCTCACAAACCAGCGTCTGATCATCAACGGGGTGTTTCGGGCAAGCGAACCGTGGCCGTCCCGTCGCCGTCAATCCCTGGTCAACTCGCGCTCCAGGAGCTTCAGGCGGTCGACGATGCCGAAGAAGAACGCGGTCGACCAACCGAGCAGGATGATGCCGTTCGCACCCTCGATTGCGCCGAATATGCGTCCCCCTGGCGGCAAGACCACGTCGCCATAGCCGATCGTCACATAGGTGGAGGTGGAGAAGTAGAGCGCCTGCTCGAAATCCGGCAGCAGGTCGAGATAGCGATAGGCGAACGCCCATGCCCATATCTCCACGGTGTGGAGCACGAACAGCCCAAAGGCGGCACCCAGCACGACGAGCGCATTTCCCACGGCGGTCAGCAGCCGGCTTGTCCCCCTTCGATGGCGATGGAGCAGGGCGAGCAGCCCCGCCAGTCCCGCCAGATGGGTCAGGACCGTCAATGCCGCTATGACGGTGGCATATAGCAGCTGTTCGGCTACGGACATCACCGGGGGAAAGATACCGCCGGTCGCGCTCGATACCGCGATGAAACCATTTGAGCCGCCGTCATGCGAGGAAGGATGGCTGCCAAGCTAGGGTTAGGCGGGCCTTCCCGCGTATACGCAAATGCCCGAGGTTATCCGACGAAGAGGCTGGTGATCTGGCTGATGACGAGCCAGAGCGCGCCAGCAGCGATGCCGGCGGCGACGAGGAAAGCGTAGGGGGGAAGCCGTTCAACCATCACGAATTACCTAAATGCAAAGCCACGGGGTACATATCTTCCCTATACGTCAATCGATGCGCCGCGCCAATGAGCAGAACCGATCGCAGCGATCGAACCGGGCACTGACGGGGGCGGCGAATGTGCAATGGTTTGCATAGAAAATGGCGAATTTCCGTGGTTCCCGGCGGCTTAACCCTAAGTCGTTACACCGGCTTAATGTCGCTGCGGTTAGACCAAAGTCGCACCGGGACGTCAGAAAAGGATCACCCCATGCGCAAGTTCACGAAGCTGCTCCGCGACAGTCGTGGCGCCACTGCTATCGAATATGGGTTGATCGCGGCGCTGATCGCGGTTGCAGCCATCACCGCTATGACGGCGCTGGGCAACCAGCTGTCGACTACATTTTCCAATGTCAGCAACAATATGAAGGCCAGCTAGGCCCACTGATCAATCGGCTTCCGCTGCCCCGGCCGGTGCGTATCTGCCGGCCGGGGATCCCGGAGCGAAAGCCTCGAGGGGCCTTGCCCCCCACCGAGCTGTTCCCTAACTGTTCACCGGTGACTCATGACATCCCCGTTCCCGAGCCCGGCTATCTACGCGGGCTCAATCCGCCCCAGCGCGAGGCGGTCCTCACTACTGAAGGACCGGTACTCGTGCTGGCCGGAGCCGGCACCGGCAAGACTGCGGCGCTCACCGCGCGCCTCGCGCATCTGGTCGCCACGCGTCGCGCCTGGCCCTCCGAGATATTGGCCGTCACCTTCACCAACAAGGCCGCGCGCGAGATGCGCGAGCGGGTCGGGCGCCTGCTCGGCGAGGCGGTCGAGGGCATGCCCTGGCTCGGCACCTTCCACTCGGTCGCCGCACGGATGCTGCGCCGCCATGCCGAACTGGTCGGCCTGACTGCCAGCTTCACCATCCTCGACACCGACGATCAGCTGCGCCTGCTCAAACAGCTGCTGGCAGCCGCCGATCTCGACGAGAAACGCTGGCCCGCCCGCCAGCTTGCCGGGCTGATCGACCGTTGGAAAAATCGCGGCCTGAGCCCGACCGATATCGACGCGGGTGAGAGCGAGCTGTTCGCCAATGGCCGCGGCGGGGAACTCTATCAGCAATATCAGGACCGGTTGCGCGCGGTGAATGCCTGCGACTTCGGCGATCTGCTGCTCCACATGCTGGTGATTCTGAAGACCCACCGTGACGTGCTCGCCGACTATCAGCAGCGTTTCCGCTATGTGATGGTCGACGAATATCAGGACACCAACAGCGCCCAGTATCTCTGGCTCCGCCTGATCGCGCAGGAACGCAAGAATATCTGCTGCGTCGGCGACGACGATCAGTCGATCTATTCGTGGCGCGGAGCCGAAGTGGCCAATATCCTGCGATTCGACCGTGACTTTCCGGGCGCGACCGTGATCAAGCTGGAGCAGAATTACCGCTCCACCCCGCATATCCTGGCCGCTGCATCGGGGCTGATCGCGCATAATGGCGGCCGGCTGGGCAAGACCTTGTGGACCGAGGAGGGCGATGGCGAGAAGCTGAGCATCGTCGGCATCTGGGACGGTCCCGAGGAAGCCCGCCGGATCGGCGACGAGATCGAGGCGCATGAGCGGCGCGGCGGGAAGCTCGATGAAGTGGCGATCCTGGTCCGCGCCCAGTTCCAGACTCGCGAGTTCGAGGATCGCTTCATCGCGATCGGACTGCCGTACCGGATCGTCGGTGGGTTCCGCTTCTACGAGCGCGCCGAAATCCGCGATGCGCTGGCCTATCTGCGGGTGATCAGCCAGCCTGCCGACGATCTCGCCTTCGAACGGATCGTCAACACGCCGAAGCGTGGCCTGGGCGACAAGGCGGTGGCAAAGCTCCATCTCCTCGCCCGCGCCGAGGATATCCCGCTGACGCTGGCCGCCGCGCGCATATTGGGCACCGACGAACTGACGCCGCAGGCGCGCCGCGCGCTGGGCAGCCTGATCGGCGACATCGCCCGCTGGCGCGATCTGCTCAGCCAGCTGCCGCATGCCGAGCTGACCCGCCAGATCCTGGAAGAATCGGGCTATGTCGCGATGCTCCAGAATGAGAAGTCGACCGAGGCTGACGGCCGCCTCGAAAATCTTAGCGAGCTGACCCGGGCGATGGAGGATTATGAGAATCTTCCTGCTTTTCTGGAGCATGTCAGCCTCGTCATGGACAACGACGCTGATGCGGACGCTGCCAAGGTGACGATCATGACGATCCACGCCGCCAAGGGGCTCGAGTTCGACACCGTCTTCCTGCCGGGCTGGGAGGAGGGGGTGTTTCCGTCACAGCGCTCGCTCGATGAGGGAGGCTTGGCCAGTCTGGAGGAGGAACGGCGGCTAGGCTATGTCGCGATCACCCGGGCGCGGCGCCGCTGCACCATCCTCCATGCCGCCAACCGCCGCATCTACGGGCAATGGACGTCGTCGATCCCGTCGCGCTTCGTGGGCGAACTGCCCCCCGCCCATGTCGAAAGCGAAACGACCATGTCTGGCGGCGAGTCGCTGTGGCGTGCCCAATGGTCCGAACATGCCGATCCCTTCGCGCATGTCGCGCGGTCGCAGGGCAGGGGGCCGGGTTGGCAGCGCGCCACGGCGGCCGGCGGACTCGGCAAGCCCGCCGCAGGCAGCCGGGTCGTCGAATCCCGCGCCTCGGCAGTCAGCTTCGCGCAGCCGCCGCGCAAGGATATCGCGCTCGGCCAGCGGGTCTTCCACAGCAAGTTCGGCTATGGCGCGGTGGTGGAAATCGAAGGCAACAAGCTGGAGATCGACTTTGAACATGCCGGGCGGAAACGCGTTCTCGACAGTTTCGTCAGCCTGCCCTGATCATTTATTTCTACCGCGAAAGTAGAAATTAGACCTGACCGGTTGAATCGCGCCGGGACTAGCGCCTAGAGAAAACTATGTTCGCGCCGACCTCTCCCCTATCGATCTCGGCCTATCGCCATTACTGGCTGGCACGCTTGTTCTCGACGATGGCGATGAACGGCATGGTCGTGATCATTGGCTGGCAGGTCTATGATATCGCCCGCCGTACCATGCCCCCGCGCGAGGCTGCGCTTCAGCTCGGTCTCATCGGCCTTGCCCAGTTCCTGCCATTGATGCTGCTGACGCTGATTACAGGCCTGACCGCCGACAGGGTGGACAGGCGCTGGATCGCACGCACCACGGCCTCGCTCGAGATGGTCTGCGCGGCGACGCTGGCGATCATGACCTGGCAGGACACGATCAGCCTTCCCGCGCTGTTCGCCATCGCGGCATTGCTGGGCGTGGCGCGGGCCTTTGCCGCGCCCGCGCTCCAGGCGCTTTCGCCGAATCTGGTGCCGCAACCCCTGCTGCCGTCGGCGATCGCGCTCAGTTCGCTGGTGTGGCAGATCGGCGCGATCGCCGGCCCGCCGCTGAGCGGTTATCTCTACGCGATCAATCCCCCTCTCGCTTATGCTGTCGGCGCGGTTATGTTCGCGCTCACCACCACGATGCTGATGCGGATCGGTCCGGTTCCGCGCACTCGGATCGATGGCAGTCGCAACCCATGGGCGCAGGCATTGGATGGGATCGCCTATCTGGGGCGCAACCGGCTGGTACTGGGGGCGATATCGCTCGATCTCTTTGCGGTGCTGCTGGGCGGGGCGACCGCAATGCTGCCGATCTATGCCCGCGATATCCTGCACGTCGGGGCGAGCGGGCTGGGACATCTTCGCGCCGCTCCCGCGCTCGGCGCGCTGGTCGTGGGCATCATGCTCAGCCGCAGCCCTTTGCGGACGAATGTCGGCCTGAAGCTGCTGGTGGCGGTGGCGGTGTTCGGCATCGGCACCATCGCCTTTGGCCTGTCCCAGCATAGCCCATGGCCGATGGCGACCGCGCTCACCTGTCTTGCCCTGCTCGGCTCGGCCGACATGGTGTCGGTCTATGTCCGCCAGACGCTGATCCAGCTCTATACACCCGATGAGATGCGCGGCCGGGTCGGTGCGGTCTCGACCCTGTTCATCTCCGGATCGAACGAGCTGGGAGAGGCCGAGTCCGGCTTTCTCGCGGCATTGATCGGCCCGGTGGCGGCCGTGGTCGGGGGTGGCATCGGGACAATCGTGATAGCGGTCTTGTGGGCGAGGCTGTTCCCGGAGATATTGCGGGCGCGGACATTCGAGCCGTCCAAGTCGTTCGAGACCATTCCAGCCCAGGAGAAGACGGCATGAGCAAATTTGCTTCGATACTGGAGACGATCGGCGGCACGCCGCATATCCGCGTCAACCGGCTGTTCGGCGATGCCGAGGTCTGGATCAAGTCCGAGCGGAGCAATCCCGGTGGTTCGATCAAGGACCGCATCGCCCTGGCGATGATCGAGGATGCCGAGCGTTCGGGCAGGCTGAAGCCGGGCGGCACGATCATCGAACCGACCAGTGGCAACACCGGCATCGGCCTCGCGCTGGTCGCCGCGGTCAAGGGCTACAAGCTGGTCCTGGTCATGCCCGAGAGCATGTCGCTCGAACGCCGCCGGCTGATGCTGGCCTATGGCGCGACCTTCGATCTCACCCCGCGCGAAAAGGGCATGAAGGGCGCCATCGAACGCGCGCTGGAGCTGCAGTCCCAGACACCGGGAGCGTGGATTCCGCAACAGTTCGAAAATCCGGCGAACATCGACGTGCATGTCCGCGCCACGGCAGAGGAAATCTACGCCGATTTCAAGGACAGCCCGATCGACATCCTGATCACCGGCGTGGGTACCGGTGGCCATATCACCGGTTGCGCACAGGTCCTGAAAGCGCGCTGGTCCGGCCTCAAGGTGTTCGCCGTCGAACCCAGCCTGTCGCCGGTCATTTCGGGTGGCCAGCCTGGCCCGCACCCGATCCAGGGCATAGGCGCGGGCTTCGTCCCGGCCAATCTCCACACCCAGCTGCTCGACGGTGTGATCCAGGTCGATCCCGCCGATGCCAAGGACTATGCCCGCCGATCCGCCCGCGAGGAGGGGATATTGGTCGGCATCAGCTCGGGCGCGACCCTGGCTGCGATCGCGCAGAAGCTGAAGGATGCACCGGGCAGCCGCGTGCTCGGCTTCAACTACGATACCGGCGAGCGTTATCTGTCGGTCCCGGATTTCCTGCCGGAGTAAACGACGCTCAGCTGGCGGTTTCATCCTCTTCGCCCGCGCTGCCGATCGACTGGTCGATCAGGCCGGCGCGCATCATCAGCCAGAACAGGATGATGCCCGGGAGCGCCGCGACGGTGGTGAGCAGGTAGAAGGCCTCATAGCCGATGCCCTCGATCATCGCGCCCGCGGTCGTGCCGGTGGCGATCCGGCCGACGACGCTGGCGGCGGCCGAGATCAGCGCATATTGGGCAGCAGTGAAACGCAGGTCGCACAAGGCCGAGAAATAGGCGACGACGCAGACCCCGCCGATGCCGCTGGCAATATTTTCGAAGCCGATCGCGCCCGCCATCGCCCAGTTGCCGTGTCCGCTCGCAGCCAGCCCGGCGAAGCTGAGGTTCGATACCGCCATCAGGATGAGGCTGACCAGCACCGACCGCTTCATCCCCAGCCGCGAATAGAGAATGCCGCCGATGAAGATGCCGATCAGATAGGCCCAGAAGCCCAGGCCGACATCGTAGATCGCGATCTCGTCATTGCTATATCCGAGATCCTCGAACAGCAGGCGGAAGGTGAGGTTGGCGAGGGTATCGCCGATCTTGTGAAGCAGGATGAACAGCAGCACGAGCAGCGCGCCCTTCCGCTGGAAGAACTCGGCGAGCGGGCCGATGATCGAGGTGAGCAGTTCGCTGCTCGTCCGGCGCGACGTCGGTTCGCGGTGACGCCGGGGTTCGCCCATGACGATCGCGACGATCATCGCCGGGAGGGCGAAGGCGGCGCAGGCAAGGTAAGCCGCGTCCCAGCCGAACCGTGCGGCCATCACCAGCGCGAGTCCGCCCGCCGCGGTCGATCCGATCCGCCAGCCATATTGCGACATGCCCGCGCCGACGCCAAGCTGGCGGGCTTCGAGCAATTCGATCCGATAGGCGTCGATGATGATGTCGAAGGTCGCCCCCGCGACGCCGACCAGGATCGCGGCGATCGCGGTCTGCGCCAGGCTCGCTTTCGGATCGACCAGCCCGAGATGGATGACCGAGGCGATCACCAGCACACCGATCACCAGCATCCACGAGACACGCTGACCGAGCCGGCCGAGCAGCGGAAGCCGCACGCCGTCGACGATCCACGCCCAGAGGAATTTGAGATTGTAGACCAGGAAGGCCAGGGTGAAGGCGGTCACGGCCTTCTTGTCGATGCCGTCCTGCGCCAGCCGCGTGGTCAGGGTCGATGCGATCATCGCGAAGGGAAAGCCGGAACTGATGCCGAGGAAGAGCGCGGCGAGCGGCGCCGGCTCGACATAAGGCCTGATCGCCGCGATGATGCCGTTGCTGCCGGCGGTCGCGCCGCCTTCCCCCGATGCGCTGTTCATCGGCGCGAGCATAGCGGCCCGCCCGCGCTAGGGAAGGGGCCTATTTATAGAGCGTCAGCCCCCGCACCGTCCGCTTCGGAGCCACGCCGAAGATATGCGCTTCGACCGCCTCGATCGCCAGCTTGAGCTCCCGCTGGGAATAGGGTTTGGTGAGGCATCCCACCGCGATTTCGCGGGCGTCGACGGGGCAGCTCGCCGTGACGAACAGCACCGGTACCCCGGCCTTGCCGGCGGCCAGCGCAACGTCGCGGCCATCGCTGGCGTTGAGCCGCACGTCGGCGAGGATCAGGTCGATGCCGCCGGCGCCGATCAGCCGTTCGGCGGCGGCGGCATTGTCGATCGTCGCGACCACGGCATAGCCATGCGTCGCCAGAAAATGCTCATTGTCGAAGGCGATCAGCGGCTCATCCTCGACGATGAGGAGATTTTTCAGCCGGGGTTCCTTCATATTGAACAGCATGGCATCTCCCGGCCGGGGGACCGGCACTTGACCCGGCCGGGCTTTAGCCCGACCAATGCGAAATTCTTGTCTGGAGACGCCCGTGGCCAAGCGCCTCACCCTGTATATTCTCGCCGCGATGGTTCTGGGCATCATCGTCGGTATCACGCTGAACAAAACCGTCACCAACCCCGCGACGCTTACCAACGTCACGGACTATATTTCGATCCTCACCGATATATTCCTTCGCCTGATCAAGATGATCATAGCACCGCTCGTATTCGCGACCTTGGTCACGGGCATTGCGCATATGGGGGATACCACGGCGCTGGGCCGGGTCGGCGGTCGGGCCATTATCTGGTTCCTGGGCGCGAGCCTGATGTCGCTGACCCTGGGCCTGGTGATGGTCAACATCTTCCAGCCCGGCGTCGGAGCCGATCTGGTGCTGCCACCGCAGGGCGCCACCTCGGGGGTTTCGCAGGGTGATTTCTCGCTGCGTGCCTTCGTTATCCATCTCGTGCCGAAGAGCTTCTTCGAGGCGATGGCGACCAATGAGATATTGCAGATCGTGATCTTCTCGGTTTTCACCGGCGTGGCAATTACCGCGATTGGCGAGAAAGCGGCGCCATTGGTGCGCGGGATTGAGGCGCTGGTGCATGTCATGCTCCAGATCACCGACTATGTGATGCGCCTCGCGCCGGTGGCGGTGTTCGCGGCCGTGACCACCGCACTTGCCAGGCAGGGGCCGACGATCCTGTTCAGCTTTGGCAAGTTCATGGGCAGCTTCTATCTTACGATGTTCCTGTTGTGGGGCATATTGCTGCTGCTCTGCTTCCTGCTGGCCGGCAAGCGTGCCAGGCTGCTGATCCGCTATATTCGGGAGCCGATCCTGCTGGCCTTCAGCACCGCCTCATCCGAGGCGGCCTTTCCCCGCACGCTGGAGGCGCTCGACCGGTTCGGCGTGCCGCCCAAGATTTCGAGCTTCGTGCTGCCGCTGGGCTATTCGTTCAATCTCGATGGATCGATGATGTACTGCACCTTTGCGACGATGTTCATCGCACAGGCTTACGGGATCGAGCTGTCGGTTTGGCAGCAGGTGACGATGCTGCTCGTGCTGATGGTCACGTCCAAGGGTATTGCCGGCGTGCCGCGCGCCAGCCTGGTGATCATCGCGTCAACGCTGGCCTTTTTCGATATACCGGAAGCCGGCCTGCTGCTGATCCTGGCGGTCGATCATTTCCTCGACATGGGCCGCTCGGCGACCAATGTCGTCGGCAATGCGGTGGCGAGCGTAGTTATCGCAAAATGGGAAGGCACCCTGGATCCGATCGAGCCCGCCGAAATCGAGCCGCCGCACGCACCGTGAAGGACTGAGGCGATCTGCGCTGATCAGATTGTCTTCAAATATTCGAAATAGGCGCCGTCCGGCGGGCCGTCGAGCGCGGCCATCATCGGTGCGAAGATCTCTTTCGGGATCAGTTTTCCACCCGACTTGTGCGCTTCGATGCTCTCCCATTTCTCGATGAAGATGAAACGGCGCTCATTGCCCAGGTCGCGCAGCATTTCGACCCCTTCGCAGCCGGCGACGGATCGAACAGCATCCGCGAGATTGCCGAGCGCGGCTTCCAGCATCGCGTCCTTACCCTCGGCAGCGTGCATCACATAATGGCGTGCGACGGTCATTGGGCTGTTCCTCTCATATGTCCTGGACGAGCCGAGCGTAGAGTTCCGGCCGCCGATCGCGGAAAAAGCCGAAGGCGGCGCGATGGCGTTTCGCCAGGTCGATGTCGATCGTCGCGGTCAGCACGCCGGTTTCGGTCGCGCCGAACTCCGCCAGCATGTCGCCGCGCTGGTCGCAGATGAAGCTGTGGCCGTAGAAGGTCTGACCGTCCTCGGTGCCGATCCGGTTGGCGGCAACCACCGGCACGACGTTCGACACGGCATGGCCCACCATCGCGCGGCGCCATAGCCGGCTGGTGTCGAGATCGGGATCGTGCGGCTCATTGCCGATCGCGGTCGGGTAGAAGAGGAT
>CAZJXG010000034.1:17769-26375 GCA_964549965.1 uncultured Sphingomonas sp.
TGTCGAGATCGGGATCGTGCGGCTCATTGCCGATCGCGGTCGGGTAGAAGAGGATTTCCGCGCCCATCAGCATCATCGCGCGCGCCGTCTCGGGATACCATTGGTCCCAGCAGATCCCGACGCCGATCGTGGTGCCTTCCGCTGGCCACACCTTGAAGCCGGTATTGCCGGGGCGGAAATAGAATTTCTCTTCATAGCCCGGCCCGTCGGGGATGTGGCTCTTGCGATAGACGCCCTCGACGCGGCCATCGCGATCGATCATCGCCAGGCTGTTATAATGATGCGGCCCGTCCGCCTCGAAGAAGCTGGTCGGGATATGGACCTTCAACTCGGCGGCCAGGGCCTGCATCGCCTTCACGGCCTTGTGCTCGCCCACCGGCTTGGCCCGGGTGAACATGCCCTCGTCCTCGACGCGGCAGAAATAATGGCCCTCGAACAGTTCGGGCGGGAGGATGACCTGCGCCCCCTTGCCCGCCGCCTCGCGGACGAGTTTCGAGACCTCGGCAATGTTCGCGTCGATATCGTCGCTGAAGGCGAGCTGCAGCGCCGCCACCCTGATCTCGGTCATGCTCTATCCTCGCGCCGGGATTTGCTGGCTGATGCAATGGAAGCTGCCGCCGCCGGTCAATATATGGTCGGCGCGGAAGCCGACAACCGTGCGGCCCGGAAACAGCCGGCCGATCGCATCGACCGCGGCCTCGTCATTGGCCGCGCCGTAGAGCGGCACGACGACGGCGGCATTGCCGATGTAGAAGTTCATATAGGAAGCCGGGATGATCTCGCCATCGCTCTCGACCAGGCCGGGCGAGGGGAGGGCAACCACGTCGAGCCCGAAGGCCAGCGCCCGCGCCCGCGCATCGGCGAAGATCGCCGCGTTGGGGTCATCCTGTCCCGCCGCTTCGGGAATGGCGATGCGGCCCGGCGCCACGAAGCGGGCGAGATTGTCGACATGGCCGTCGGTATGATCGTTGAGCAGGCCGTCGCCGAGCCAGAGCAGTCGTTCCACCCCGAGCCCTTCGCGCAGCCGCGCCTCTATGTCGGCGCGGCCGAGGCCTGGGTTGCGGTTGGGGTTGAGCAGGCACTGCTCGGTGGTGACGCCCAGGCCGGTGCCGTCCACGTCGATCGCGCCACCCTCGAAGACCCAGTCATGGCTGCGCAGCGGCAGCGCGGTCCGCGCCGCGAGGCGGGCACCGATGCTTTCGTCGCCGGGCAGCGCATATTTGCCGCCCCACCAGTTGAACTCGAAATCGGCGGCGGCCAGCCCGGCCGGCCCGCCGACCAGGATCGGTGCCGTGTCGCGCAGCCAGATGTCCCCGAACGGCTGGGTGATCACCTCGGCGGTGTCGCCGGCAAGCTCGGCGGCGCGCGTCGCAGAGGCTTCGTCGGCGGCGACGAGGATCACGGCCTCGCCCTTGCCGCCGGCGTGCACCGCGTCCGCGAACGCCACCACCTCGCCGCGCGCGGGCTCAAGATCGTCCTCCCACAGGTCGGGGTGGCTGGGGAAGCCGATCCAGACGGCGTCGTGTGGCGCCCATTCGGCGGGCTGGCGATAATCGGTCATGGGCGCCAGATAGCGACCGGGCGTGACGGTTCAAAGAGGTGAATTGCCCAACTGCCCGATTCCCGTGGACGCAAAGTTCCGCTAGGCCTGCGTCATGACCATGGATCTCGATCAGGCGCTCGCTTCGCGTTCGGCACATTGGCTCGTGACCGGGGCGGCGGGCTTCATCGGCTCGCATCTTGTAGAAACGCTGCTGCGCACCGGGCAGCGGGTGCGTGGCCTCGATAATTTCGCGACCGGCTACCGCAGCAATCTGGAGAATGTGCGCGAGCAGGTCGGGGAAGCCGCCTGGGCGCGCTTCGCCTTCATCGAAGGGGATATCCGTGATCGGGCGACCTGTGCGGTCGCGGTCGCCGGCATCGATCATGTCCTGCACCAGGCGGCGCTGGGATCGGTGCCGCGCTCGATCGCCGATCCGCTCACCAGCCATGACGTCAACGCCACCGGCTTCGCCAACATGATCGACGCGGCGCGGCTCGCTGGGGTGGCGCGCTTCGTCTATGCATCGTCAAGTTCGGTCTATGGCGACGAGCCCAATCTTCCCAAGGTGGAGGAGCGGATCGGCCGGGTGCTATCGCCCTATGCGCTCACAAAGCTTCACAATGAACTGACCGCCGGGGTCTATCAGCGCGCTTATGGCTTCGGATCGGTGGGGCTGCGCTATTTCAACGTGTTCGGCCCGCGCCAGGATCCTGATGGCGCCTATGCCGCGGTGATTCCGCGCTGGGCCGCCGCGATGATCGCCGGCGAGACGGTGACGATCAACGGCGATGGCGAGACCAGCCGGGATTTCTGTTACGTCGCCAATGCGGTGCAGGCCAATCTGCGGGCGGCGCTGTTCGCACCCGACGGAGAGGCGATGCTGCTCAATGTCGCGGTGGGCGAGCGGACCAGCCTCAACCAGCTGTTCGAGCTGCTGCGCGAAGGGCTCGGGCGCGATGGCATCGCCTATGATCTCGCGGCGGAGCATGTCGATTTCCGCGCCGGTGACGTCCGCCATTCGCTGGCTGACATCGGCGCCGCCGGTCGGGCGATCGGCTATGCGCCCACCCAGCGGATCGACGAGGGGCTGGCTCAGGCATTGCCATGGTATCGCCGACTCGCCAAGGTAGCGGCACGTTAATCGGGGGATAGTGGCGTGGGTGATGTAAGCCGGGTTGCGGTGATCGGTCTGGGCTATGTCGGATTGCCGCTCGCGGCGGCGCTGGCGAAGCATTTTCCCACGGTCGGCGTCGATATCGATCAGGGCCGGGTCGACGAACTGCGCGGCGGGCATGACCGCACCAATGAACTGGACGGCGCCGCGCTTGCCGCAACGCCGCTCACCTATGCCACCGATATCCAGGCGGGGGCCGATGCCGATGTCATCATCGTCACCGTGCCGACCCCGGTCGATCATGCCAACCGGCCCGATCTCGGCCCGGTCATGTCGGCGACCCGCAGCCTCGCGAAGGTGCTGAAGCCCGGCAAGGGCACGATCATCGTCTATGAAAGCACGGTCTATCCGGGCGTCACCGAGGACATTTGCGGGCCTGAGCTGGAAAAGCTGACCGGCCTGAAGCGCGGCACCGATTTCTTCCTCGGCTACAGCCCCGAGCGGATCAATCCCGGCGATCGCGAGCATACCGTAGAGCGTATCACCAAGGTCGTCGCAGGCGAAAATCCCGCGGTGCTCGACAAGCTCTGCGCGATCTACGGGGCGGTCACGACGGGCGGCACCTTCCGCGCCGCGTCGATCAAGGTGGCCGAGGCGGCCAAGGTGATCGAGAATGCCCAGCGCGACATCAACATCGCCTTCGTCAACGAAATCACCCAGATTTTCGGCAAGGTCGGCATCTCGATCTGGGACGTGCTGGCGGCGGCGGGCACCAAGTGGAACTTCCTGAAGTTCGTGCCGGGCCTCGTCGGCGGCCACTGCATCGGCGTGGACCCCTATTATCTCAGCTACCTCGCCCAGCAACTCGGCCATTATCCGCGCGTCATCCTGGCCGGCCGTGGCATCAATGACGGCATGGGCGCGTGGATTGCCGACCAGATCCACGAGCAGATCGCCAGCGGCGCGCGCATCCTGATCCTCGGTCTCACCTTCAAGGAAAATGTGCCCGACCTGCGCAATTCGCGCGTGATCGACGTGGTCCGCCGGCTCGAATGGCTGCGCCATGAGGTGGTGATCCACGATCCGCTCGCCGATCCCGCCGAAGCGCGGCACGAATATGGCGTCGATCTCGCCGCCGATGCGCTGCAACAGCGCTTCGATGTCGTGATCGGCGCGGTTTCGCACACCGACTATGCCAGCCTTTCGGCCGATCAGCTGGCGGCGATGGTGGGCGACGGCGGGCTTGTCGCCGATCTCAAGGGCATGTGGAGCGGGGTGGAATTGCCCGCATCGGTCAAGCGCTGGTCGCTCTGATCGCGCGCGCCATCTCCGGCGGGGACAGCGGCTGGCCCGAACGGCTGGCCGTCCTGCTGCTCGGGCTTGGCGCCTTCCTGCTGGTCGTCGGGCCGGTGCCGCTCGACCCGACCAACATCGCCTGGCTGGGCGAGGCCGATGCCGCCACCAACTATCTCGGCTGGGCCTTTTTCCGGTCGAGCCCGTGGGGCTGGCCGCTGGCCGCCAATCCCGCCTATGGGCTCGATATCGCCGGCAGCGTGATGATGGCCGATGCCAACCCGCTGATGGCGCTCCCCTTCAAGCTGCTCGGGCCGCTGCTGCCGACGCCCTTTCAATATTTCGGGCTCTGGCTGCTGCTCTGCTTCGTGCTGCAGGGCCTGTTCGCGCATGGCATAGCGCGGAAGATCACGCCGCATGCCGAACAGCGCCTCGCCATCGTGCTGCTGTTCCTGTTCACGCCCTTCTTCCTGATCCGTATCGCCACCCCGGCGGTGTTTCACATGACGCTGGTCGGGCAGTGGCAGATATTGGCGGCGCTCTGCCTCTATCTTTCTCCCGGTCTCGCGCGCCGCGCGGGCTGGTGGGCGCTGCTGCTGGGGGTCGCGATCCTGACCCATCCCTATCTGTTCGCGCTGGTGGCGGCGATCTGGCTGGCCGATATCTTCCGCGCGCTGATCGCGGCGCGGCAACTGCCGATGACGATCCTGCTGGGTGCCTTGCTCGGTCCGCTCGCCGTGCTGATCCTCGCCAGGCTGTCCGGCGTATTCTGGCTGCAGGGTGCTGGCGTCGATACGGCCAGCGCGAAGACGATGAGCGTGGAATGGGGCTTCGCCATCTACAAGGCGAACCTGCTGACGGCGTTCGATCCCGATAGCTGGTCCCTGCTGCTGCCGGACATCCGTACCAAGCCCGAGCAGATCGAGGGTTTCGCCTATCTCGGCCTCGGCATGTTGCTGTTGTTGGTCGCGGCCCTGTTCGCCCTGCGCCGGCTCGGTCCCCGCTTACGGCTGGAACGCCAGCACTGGCCGCTGGCGCTGATCCTGGTCGGCTGCGCGCTGTTTTCGCTCAGCGATTATGTCGAGCTGGGCGAACATATGCTCCATCTGCCGTGGCCGGCGCCGCTCATCGGACTCGGCAACATGTTCCGCAGCACCGGCCGCTTCGTCTGGCCGGTCGCCTATGTCGTGATGATCCTGATCCTCTGGGCCGTTGCGGTGGGCTGGCGGCGGCCGATCGCCTCGGCCCTGCTGGCGGTTGCGGCCCTCGTGCAGATCGTCGATACCAGCGCCGGCTGGCGCGCCTATGCGCCGACGTTCAGCCGTCAGGGATCATCCTGGCCCACCAGCCTTATATCGCCCTTCTGGGCGGAAGCGCATGGGCGCTACAGTGCGATCCGTCTGGTCGTGCCGCGCAACCATGCGGCCTTCTATCGCGATCTCGACATGTGGGCGCTCGATCAGGGCATCGGCACCGATATCACCTATCTCGCGCGCTATGATCGCGGCGCGATGGAACGGTTGATCCGGCTTCGCGATACGCAATTCGCCGGCAATCGCCTGCCGCGCGACACGCTCTGGATTCTCGACGGCGTGCCGGCGGACCGGATCGCGGCGATGAAGCTGCAGCCCGGCGATTTCGTCGGCAGCGTCGATGGCCTGCCGCTGTTCGCCCCGGGCCTGCGCCAGAGATAGCCTTAGGGCTTTATGAGCGGGCGTGGCTCTTGCCTTCGTCCTCGGCAGCCTTCAGCGCATCGCCTTCCGGTCCATCGAGCGCCTTTTTCGCCGCCTGGGCTTCGGCTTTCACCTTGTCCTTATCCTTGGCGTGGGCGGTGGCGCCTTCATCATATTGGCGGGCGGCGGCATAATTGCCCTCGCCTTTCCATTTGCCGTCATCGGTCATTCTATCTCTCCCGTCAGCATAGCCGGAAAAACCCTCGAACCCATGAGCAGGTTCCGGATGACCTGAGGCGGTTAGAGATCGAGCGCGGTGACGAGAATCTCGACGCCATGATCATGGCGCGTGACGAAGCCTTCCCGGACAAGGCGCAGCGCGGCCTCGGAAATCTGGTCCCGCTTGGTATCAAGCACGGCCGCGAGCTCGACGGGGCTTGCATGTTCGGCCAGCCGAAATATCGCGCCGCTGTCCAGTTCCACGATCGCCTTCTGGCCATCGAGCGACGCATGGAAGCTGGGACGACGTGCGCCCTCGATGGGAGAACCCAGGATGATGGACATGACGGGCCCTGTCGTTGCGATCGCCGCGGAGGTGCAGCATGGCCGGTCAGGCTACATCATGTCGGACGAGACCCGCATGATACATGTTAATCCCGGTTGGATTACGTAGGGTCAGGCCCGTCGGCCGGGGTCCCCGGCATCGTCATCCAGATAGAGATAGGCGCCATCGAACTGGCCTCGGGCGGCAAGATGTTCGGGCCGGACGATGTCGACCAGCGAGGATCGCATCGTCACGAGCCCTTCCTCGCGCAGCTGGCGGATGATGCGGTTCATATGGATGCTGGTGACGCCGCATATCTCGGCCAGGTCATTCTGGGTCAGATCCAGCGTGAAGCGGCGCCCGTCACTCAGGCCGACCGCCTTCAGCCGCGCATTGGTTTCGCACAGGAAATGCGCCACCCGGCCCATCGCGTCGAGCCGGCCGAGACGGAACAGCCAGGCACGATGCATCGCGGCGTCGAGCACGGTCGAAAACCAGAGCTTACGGGCCAGCGAGGTATCGGCGATCAGCAGGTCGATCCGGTCGTGCGGAACGATGGCGACGCGCGCCTGCGTGACGGACGCGATATCATGCTCGATATGGTGCAACACATAGCTGTGCAGATCGACGAAGTCGCCCGGCAGATGGAGGCCGACGAACTGACGCAGGCCGTCGCGGTCGGAAATGGTCCGGCAGACCAGCCCTTCGATGATCAATGCGCTGTGGCGCAATGGCTGACCGGCTTCGATCAATAGGGTGCGTGGCGGAATCTGCCGGATCTCGGTGGCTGCCTTCTCGATAGCGGCCCGTTCGGCGAGGGTAGGCGCCATCCCCCGCCGTCCCTTCAGGAACTTGTCGGTAATCATCCCTTTGCGCTGCACCCCCGAGCACGGCGGCCCGCACCATCCGGCCCCCGCTTGCATCAATCGGCATCGTCCTAATCCGGGAGCAGGCGGAATGAGATTGCCCTAGGTTAAGTTTGCCAAAGGAATTGCAACTTCCTGCGCATTGACGGGTTTTGTTCGGCGATTTCAACCGCCTGTGATGACCTCGCGGGTTCAGCGCCACCTTGTGGGACCTGTCGGATCATGCCCCATTTCTACTTCCATCTTTCGAACGGGATAGGTGAAATCCGAGACGAAGAGGGGGCGGAGCTGCCTGACCTGGAAACGGCCCGGATGCGGGCGGTCGTCGCGATACGATCGATCCTATCGGAGGAACTAAGTCGGGGTCTGCTCGATTTGGATGGCATGATCCATATCACCGACCATAGTGACCGGCTAATGCTCGACGTCCGATATGGCGATGCGGTCGAGGTTAGATATGGTTGTTCGCACCGGTGATCCGTTAATGTCGCCGTCGGTTGGCGTCGACAAGCTCCTCCTGAAGCTCCGTATTCGAGATGATGTAAGCGCGCTGGAGGAGGAGGTGCTGCGGACGATCATCGAGCCGCCGGTGCCGATCGCCGGCCGATCGGTGGTGGTGAAGGAGGGCGTTCCGCTCGAACGATCGGCGTTGCTGGTTCAGGGGCTGCTGGGGCGGTGCAAGGATATGCGCGATGGGCAGCGCCAGATCACCGAGGTCCATGTACCCGGCGACTTCGCTGATCTGCACAGCTTCACGCTCAAGCGTCTCGATCAGGATGTGGTCGCCCTGAATGACTGCTGGATCAGCTGGGTTCCGCATACCGCGTTGCGCGACGTCACTGAAAACCATCCGCACCTTGGTCGGTTGCTCTGGCTGTCCACCAATCTCGATGCCGCGATCCACCGGGCCTGGACGGTGTCGCTGGGACAGCGCGATGCACAGGCGCGGCTCGCCCATCTGCTGTGCGAACTGCAGGTGCGCCTGTCGGTGGTCGGCATGGCGGATGAGAATGGCTATGCGCTGCCACTCACCCAGGTCGATCTCGCCGAATGCCTCGGGCTGACCGCGGTCCATGTCAACCGGGTGCTGCGTCAGCTGCGTGAGCAGGGTCTCGCCACTTTCCGCAGCGGCCGGGTGACGATTGGGGATTTCAAGGGTCTTCGCCGCCTTGCCGAATTTTCGACCGACTACCTCTTCCTTGAGAAGCAGCCGCGCTGATCCGCCTGCCGCCCCGCGCATTGTACATGGCGGGGAGGGCGATTATGCCATCAGCGATGACGACGCCGATATCATCCATCGACGGTTCAGCGAGCGATGTTTCGGATGAGGCGGGTTGCGGTGTCTTGCCCTTGCCCTTTTCGTTGAACCCGGCGGATCTTGATCCGAGCATTCAGTTGATTGCCGAAATCGGCGCGGTCCATCGTCAGTGGCAGGCGGTGATGGATTATAAGCTGCGCGCCCATGATCTCACCCATGTCCGCTGGATCATTCTGTGGCGGATCGCGGAATCTCCGGTCGCGCTCAACCAGACCGATCTGGCCCGGCGCGTCGGCGTGGAGGGCTCGACCCTCG
>CAZJXG010000035.1:0-13916 GCA_964549965.1 uncultured Sphingomonas sp.
ACCAGCGATCACGCTGGCTTAGTTTTTCCCATATTTCCTGGAGTTTTTCAACCAATCACGCACTTTGGCAGACAGGTAAATGGTGCCGCTTACAGGACTCGAACCTGTGACCCCCGCATTACGAATGCGATGCTCTACCAACTGAGCTAAAGCGGCCCGAAGGTCGGCGGGCCTTAACAGCGCTTCCCCGCAGTTTCAAGCACGGTTAGCCGCATGCTCCCACGCTTTCTTTCTTTGCGCATCTTTACCGATCCTCAACCCGCGCCGGTCCATGGTCCGCCGATGCAAGCTGGCCGGTCCGGACCCGGCCGCACGTTCGGGGATCGATGATGGAAGACTATCGCTCGTTCACGGCAGAGGATTTCGCCGACTGGGATTTCCCGGCCGACGATGAGCCGTGCATGGATCTGCCGCCGATGATCGGCGCGGACGAGCGGCGCATGCATGTGCGCGCCTATGAAATGTGGCTCTCGCTGCTCGACGGCCGCGATTATCCCGCGATCGACGATCTCGATTCGGATCAGCTCGGCGAATTCGGCCCCTATTCGGTGCTGCTCGATTTCACCGGAAACCGCGCCGATCCCACCATCGCCTATCTCGGCCGCGCGCTACGCGAGGAGGGCGCGCTGGGCGACGACATCAGCACCGTGTCCGATGTCCCGGCCCGCGCGCTGCTCTCCCGCCTCACCGATCACTATGCCGAAATCCTCGACAATCGCGCGCCGGTCGGCTTCGAGGCCGATTTCATCAGCCATCGCGGCCAGCCGATGCTCTATCGCGGCATCCTGATGCCCTATTCGTCGGATGGGGAGCAGATCGATCTCATCCATGGCGTGATCAACTGGAAGGAGCCGGCCGAAGCGGCGCTGGCCCCCGACATCATCCATGCCGTCACCACCGCCTTTGCCGGCCCGGCCCGGCCCGTGGCGGAGCCCGAGCCCGCGCCCGAGGCGCCGGCCGAGCCGCATTTGCATGTCGCCGATCTCGCCGAACTGCTGGAAGACGCGCGGGAGCTGGCGCAGGAGGCGTTCGAATCGCAGGGCCGCACCCGCCACGCGCTCTACCGCGCCCTCTCCTTCGCCTATGACGTCGCCCTCGCCGCCGAGGCCGACAGGGACGGATTCGCCGCGCTGATCGCCGAGGCGGGCATCGTGCCGCAGGCGCGCGCGCCGATGACCCCGGTGGTCAAGCTGGTGTTCGGCCGCGATTATGACCGCAAGCGCCTGACCGAGTTCGCCGCGGTGCTCACCCATGCGCGCCGTCTGTGCCTGGCCGCCGGCATGGTCGAGCCCTGGCTGGCCGGGCTCGCGGGCGGGATCAAGGCCGTCGTTGCCGCCGAACGGGGCGAGCGGCGCCCGGCGCTGAAGGTCGATCGCGTCCAGTCGGCGCGGATGATGCTGGGCAGCGCGCCCGCCCGCGCGCTGGTCGATCTCGGCACGGTGGACGACGATATCGTCCTGCTCGTCGCCCGGCGAGAGGGCGATGGCCGGCTGGCGATCGTCTCGCGCCCGATCGCGGAACGCGGGCTGGTCGACAAGGCGCTGCGCCGCTTCGCGATCTGATCTGGCTGATCTGAGGCCAAAACCGCATAAAAGCGGGAAAATTTCCCGTTCGGCGTCCGGCCGCGCCATGAAATTGTCGCGACCTCCCGCTTTTCGCGCTTCTGTTGCGAAGTCGGTCTCCCAGGCGACCATGGCTTGTGGCCGTCGCCCGGCGGGTCCATATCGGCGCCGCACATCCCCTTCGTGATCAGGGCCGAGACCCGGGCGCGGGGCGCAGGAGCGGAGCAGGCATGGATACCGGGACGGCGAAACGCACGGCATCGGACAAGGCGGATTTCACCGACATCTTCGCGAAGACGCTGATCACCGGCGCGCTGCCGCGTGAGCTGGCGGGGCTGGACGACGAACAGCTGAAGCGCGCGGCGGCCTTCGTCGCCGATACCGCGCGGCGGCGGCGGCCGGGCCATCCCGCGATCGCGGTACAGACGATCGCCGGCGCGCTCGGCGGGCACCGGCTGATGCGGATCGCGGTCGTCAACGACGACATGCCCTTCCTGGTCGATTCGGTCTCCGCCGCCATCGCCGCGCACGGCATCGAGGCGAAGCGCATCCTCCACCCGATCGTCGCCGTCCGCCGCGATGAAGACGGCACGCTCGCCGCCGTCCTGCCCCAGGGCACGGTCGGCGAACGGCGCGAGTCGCTGATCTATCTGGAAACCGAGCGGGTCGATTCGCGCAATCGCCAGGCGCTGGCGCAGGCGATCGATGGCGTGCTGGCCGATGTCCGCGCCGCCGTGCGCGACTGGCAGGCGATGCAGGTCGCGCTGCGCGACGATGCCGAGCAGTTGCCCGATGGCGAGGGCGCGGCGCTGCTGCGCTGGCTGCTCGATGCGAACATGACCCTGCTGGGCCACCAGATCGCCCCGCTCAAGGGCGAGCCGCGCGACCGGCTGGGCATCTGCCGCGCCGGCGAGCCGCGGCTGTGGCGCGATCATACCGCGAAGGCCGCGCTCGCTTGGTTCCAGGCGGGCGGCGCCGCGCCGCTGCTGCTGAAGTCCGATTGCCGATCGACGATCCACCGCCGCGCGCCGCTCGACCTGATCGTGACGCCGGTCCGGCAGGGCAAGGATATCGTCGCGCTGTCGATCCATGCCGGGCTGTGGACCAGTGCGGCGCTCCGCACCCCCGCCGACGAGATACCGGTGCTGCGCGCCCGGCTCGCGGCGCTGGAGGAGCGGCTGGGCTTCGATCCGCGCGGCCATGCCGGCAAGGCGCTACACCATGCCCTGTCCGAACTGCCGCCGGATCTCATCCTGGCCCTGCCGCCCGAGGGGGTGGAGCGGATCGCGCTCACCGCGATGTCGCTGGTCGATCGGCCGCGCCCCCGGCTGGAGCTGGTCCGCTCGACCCTGGGCGAACATCTCGCCGCGATCGTGTGGCTGCCGCGAGACCTGCTCACCACCCAGCGCCGGGTCGCGATCGCCGACATGCTGGCCGAGGCGGCGGGCGCGACGATGGCCAACTGGTCGCTGCAGCTCGGCGAAGGCGACATCGCCCAGATCCGCTACATATTGGATCTCGCGCCCGGCGCCGCCGTCCCCGATACCGAGCCGCTCGATCAGCGGCTGAGCGAGATGCTGCGCGGCTGGGAGCCCGCGGTCGAAGCGAAGCTCGCCGAAAGCGAAAGCGCCAACCGCGCCGCCCGCCTGGCCATCGACTATGCGGCGGCCTTTCCGATCACCTACCGGACCCATTCCACACCGGCCGAGGCCGCCACCGACATCATCCGCCTCAACGGGCTGGCCGACGGCCATGCGCGCGGCTGTCGGCTCTACCGGGTCGATCGCGATCCCGATCATCGGCTGCGGCTGAAGATCTACCGGCGCGGCGCGCTGATCCCGCTGTCCGAAGCGGTGCCGGTGCTGGAGAATTTCGGCTTCCGCGTGATCGAGGAAATCCCGACGCCACTCGACGGCGGGGCGATCGGCTTCATCCACGAATTCCAGCTCGATCTGCCTGACGGCGCCACCGCCGAGGCGCTGATCGGCCGCGCGGCCATCGCCGAGGAAGCGATTGCCACCACGCTGGAGGGCCTCGCCGAAAATGATCTGTTCAACGAGCTGATCGTCACCGTCGGCCTGTCGCCCGACGATGCGGTGCTGTTCCGCGCCTGGTTCCGCTATCTGCGGCAGACCGGCTTCGCCTATGGCCTGTCGACGGCGGTGGAGGCGCTCAAAAAGGCGCCGGGCGTCGCGCGCGACATCATCGCCTATTTCCGCGCGCTGCATCAGCCCGGCCGGCACGACAAGGCCGAAGCCGAAAAGATCAACGCCGCCATCGAAACCGGGCTCAAGCAGGTCAGCGCGATCGACGACGATCGCATGCTGCGCCGCTTCCGCGCGGTCGTCCGCGCTACCTTGCGCACCAACGCCTTCTCCCCCGCCGCGAAGGAGGCACTTGCCTTCAAGATCGATTCAAGCGGGGTACCGGGCCTGCCCGCGCCGGTGCCGTGGCGCGAGATATGGGTTTATAGTCCGCGGGTCGAAGGCATCCATCTGCGTGGCGGCCCGATCGCGCGCGGCGGGCTGCGCTGGTCCGATCGGCGCGATGATTTCCGCACCGAGATACTGGGCCTGATGAAGGCGCAGGTGGTGAAAAATGCCGTGATCGTGCCGACGGGGGCCAAGGGCGGCTTCTATCCCAAGCAGCTCCCCTCCCCCGCCGATCGCGACGCCTGGCTCGCCGAGGGGACCGAAAGCTACCGGATCTTCATCCGCTCGCTGCTGTCGATCACCGACAATATCGTCGACGGCAAAGTCGTCCATCCGGCGAAGGTCGCGATCCGCGACGGCGAGGACCCCTATTTCGTCGTCGCCGCCGACAAGGGCACCGCCAGCTTCTCCGACATCGCCAACGCGATCGCGGTCGAGCATGGCTTCTGGCTGGGCGATGCCTTCGCCAGCGGCGGCAGCCATGGTTATGACCATAAGGCGATGGGGATCACGGCGCGCGGCGCCTGGGTCTCGGTGCAGCGCCACTTCGCCGAAATGGGCGTCGACGTTCAGCGCGATCCGGTGCGCGTCGTCGGCTGCGGCGATATGTCGGGCGACGTTTTCGGCAACGGCATGCTGCTGTCCGAATCGATCCGGCTGATCGCCGCCTTCGATCATCGCCACATCTTCCTCGATCCCGATCCCGATGCGGCAAGGAGCCATGCTGAGCGTGCGCGCATGTTCGCGCTGCCGCGCTCCAGCTGGGCCGATTATGACGCGAAGCTGATCTCGAAGGGCGGCGGCGTCTTCCCGCGCGATCAGAAGGAAATCCCGATCTCCGCGCAGGTGAAGGCCGCGCTGGGCATCGAGGACGATATGCTCGACCCCTCCGGGTTGATCGCCGCGATCCTGAAGGCGCCCGTCGATCTGCTCTGGTTCGGCGGCATCGGCACCTATGTGAAGTCCCGCGCCGAAACCAATGCCGAGGTCGGCGACCGCGCCAATGAAGGCCACCGCGTCGATGGCGAGGATGTCCGCGTGCGGGTGATCGGCGAAGGCGCCAATCTGGGTGTCACCCAGGCGGGGCGTATCGCCTTCGCGGAGAAGGGCGGCCGGATCAACACCGACTTCATCGACAATAGCGCGGGCGTCGACTGCTCGGACAATGAGGTCAACATCAAGATCGCGCTGAACCGCGAGATGAACGAGGGCCGGCTCGAATTCGAGAAGCGCAACGCGCTGCTGGTCAGGATGACCGACGATGTCGCGCGGCTGGTGCTGGAGGATAACCGCCTCCAGACGCTCGCCCTGTCGCTGGCCGAGCGCGGCGGCGCCGATGCCCTGCCCTCGCAGCTTCGCGTGATCGAGATTCTCGAACAGACCGGGCGGATCAACCGCGCCGTCGACGGCCTCGAAGCCAATGAGATATTGCTGCGCCGCGCCCAGGAGCAGCATGGCCTGACCCGGCCGGAGCTGGCGATCGTCCTGTCGCATGGCAAGCTCGCGCTCCAGGATGCGATCGAGACGAGCGGCCGCGCCGAAGACGCGATGCTCACCCCGCTGCTGCATGCCGCCTTCCCCCCGGCGATGCAGAAGGGCTTCACCGACGCGATCGACGGCCATCGCCTCCGCCTGCAGATATTGGCGACCAAGATGTCGAACCGGGTGATCAACCGCCTCGGGCTCGTCGCGCCGTTCGAAATGGCCGAGGAGGAAGGCTGTGCGCTCGCCCAGGTGGCCGCCGCCTATTTCACCATCGATGCGCTGTTCGATCTGGAGCCGCTGTTCGATGGGATCGAGAGCGCGACGATGCCCGAGCAGGCACGCCTGACCCTGCTGACCGCGCTCGCCGACATCGTTCGCCCCCATGTCGCCGATCTGTTGCGCAGCATCGCCCCCGATACCGACATGGGCACGATGGTCGACATGCTCCGCCCGGGCCTTGCCCGGCTCGATAAGGCGCGCGGCGAACTGATCAAGGCGGAAGCCCGCCAGCAATCCGAGCAGCTCCGCCAGCGGATCGGCGGCGATGGCGTCGATCCCGCACTGGTCGACCGGGTGATCCGGATCGCCGAGCTCGATGGTGCGATCGGCACAGCGGCCCTGGCCAGCGAATTGTCCGCCGACGAAGTCGATGTGACGCGCGCCTATGTCGTGTTGGGCGAGGCGCTGGGCCTTGATTGGGCCAAGGCCGCAGCCGCGCGCTTCCGCAGCGCCGATGCGTGGGAGCGGCTGCTGATCGCCGGGCTCACCCGCGAGTTCGGCCAGCTCCGGCTCGACTTTCTTGCGCGTCATGGCGGCAAGGGGCCGGGCAAGGCGGTATCGGCATGGCTGGACACGCATAAGGCGCGGGCGGAGCAGTTCCGCCAGACGGTCGGCCGCGCCCGATCGGTATCGGTGCCGACGGCGGCAATGCTGGCCCAGATCGCGGCGCAGGCGAGGACATTGCTGATGCGCTGATGCGGCGCAACTTACAGTGTTGTAACGGAAAAGCGGGATCGTTTTTAGCCAAACCGCCCCTTAGGCGATTGTCAGCATGGCCATCCGGCGCCTATCATCGCCCCGGCATGGGAATGGCACTTCGCCTCTGGTGGACATATCGCATCGGACATGGCCGCCCCCGCATATGGCAGGGGAGGCAGGGCTGATGCGATCGATCCGCGTTCACGCCTCGCCTGCCGCGCTCGTCCGCCGCGCTCGCGGCGATGCCAGATCATGTTGCCGGGCCTGGTGAGCGGGTTCAACTATCTGCTGCTCATACCGGCGGGCATCGCGATACTGCTGTTCGTGCTGCTCGCGGGAATGCTGTCGCGTCGTACGCGGGGAGAGGGGTTGGAGCCGCCCGATCCGCGTCCCGACCAGCCTCCCGCCGATACAGCGACCACCGCTGCCGTGCCGCCTGCGCCCGCCGTCGTCGAACAGCCACCTTATGGCGCATGGCGGCTGATCGAGCGGATTCTGGGCAATCCGGATTCCGCCGGCGGCCCGCTCTACCGTCTCTGCTTCACCCCGGAAGGCGAATTGCCGGTGTGGCGGCCAGGCGCCGTCGCGCGGGTATATTGCGGACCGGCCGACGAAGTGCTGACGCCGGGCGGAACGGCGGCCTCACCGGCCGGGGACTATATGATCGGCTCGCTTCCGGCCGATGGCCTTCTCGACCTGATCGTTCGCGTCGCGGCCGGGCCTGGCGTCGGCGAACGACATCGCTCCCGCTGGCTGTGTCAGACCATCGAAACCGGGCAGCGCGTCGCGATCGCTCTGCGCGACGAACCCTCTTTCGCCGCGCCGCCGGATGATGTGCCGCTGATCCTGATCGGCAACGCGATCGGGCTCGCGGGTCTGATCGCGCAGATCAAGGCCCGCCCCGTCGGCACCCGCAACTGGCTGATCTTCGGCGATCGCAACAGTGCCGAGGATCGCGCCCTGGCGGCGGAGATCGCCGACTGGGTCACTACCGGCCATCTCGAGCGCTGCGATCTCGTCTTCCCGCGCGAGGGCGAGGAGCAGCGTCTGGTTGTGGACCAGATCGAGGACGCAAAGGCCCCCCTGCTCGACTGGGCACTGGCTGGCGCGGCCATCTATGTCTGCGGCAGCGATCGCATGGGCGCCGACGTCGATACGGCGCTGGGACGCCTGCTCGGTGCCGAGGTGCTGGTGGCGATGGCCGAGGAAGGACTATATCGCCGGTCGGTCTATTGACGCCGTCGACGCACGCCGGAAAAGCCACACCCTGATCGCACTGGCGAGATTGGGGACGTCCTGATCGCCCACCCGATCGCTGTCGATCCGCGCCACGAGCGCGTTGAGCGGGAGATTCTCCTCTCCGGCCGCGCGGACGAGCGCCTCCCAGAAGACAGGTTCGAGCGTGATCGAGGTGGCGTGCCCGGCGATATTGACCGAACGCTTGATCGGACCCGCCACCCCGACGACCTCAATACATATGCTGGCCACCATTGATCGACATCGTCGATCCGGTGACGAAGCCCGCCTCTTCGGCGCAGAGGAAAGCTACGCCGCGCGCAATCTCATCGGCGTGGCCAAGCCGGCCGACCGGCACCCGCGCGACGATCTTGGCAAGCACGTCCTGCGGCACCGCCGCGACCATGTCGGTATCGATGTAGCCCGGCGCGATCGCATTGACCGTCACCCCGGCCTTGGCGCCTTCCTGGGCCAGCGCCTTGGTGAAACCGTGGATGCCCGACTTGGCGGCCGCATAATTGACCTGGCCATATTGGCCCGCCTGCCCGTTGACCGAACCGACGTTGACGATCCGTCCCCAGCCCCGCGCGCGCATCCCCGCGAACGTCGCCTTGGCCATGTTGAAGCAGCCGCCCAGATTGGTGTCCATCACCTCTTTCCAATCCTGATAGGTCATCTTCAGGATGGTGCCATCGCGCGTGATGCCGGCATTGTTGACGACGATGTCGACCGGCCCGAGCTCGGCCTCGACCAGTTCGACGCCCTTGTGACAGGCATCATAGTCGGAAACGTCCCATCGATAGCTGCGTATGCCGGTGCGTTCACTGAACGCGCGCGCGCGCTCCTCATTGCCAGCGTAATTCGCCGCGACGATCGCACCCATGTCCTTCAAAGCCAGACTGATCGCCTCACCGATACCCCTGGTTCCACCGGTAACGATCGCAACACGAGCCATTTCTCGTCTCCCCAAAGATTCGGCCTTGATGCTAGAGATTGTAAGGCCCGAGCGAAAGCGCCGAGCACCGCAAATTTGTGACGAATCAATCGTTTTTCAGGGCTGGGCTGATGGTATCCAGCCCTGGAGCTGCTCACCGATGACAGTGGCCAGCATGTCGATGCCTTCGTCCCCGTCATTAAGGCAGGACAGATAGGCGAAGCTTTCGCCCCCAGCTGCCAGGAACTGGGTGCGGCCGGCTATCGCCAGCTCCTCGAGCGTTTCCAGGCAATCGGCCGCGAAACCGGGCGCGATTACCGCCACCTTGCGCACGCCTTCGCCCGCCAAGCGCTCCAGCGTGGCATCGGTGGCGGGCTCCAGCCAACGCGCACGGCCGAAGCGCGACTGGAAGGCTATCGTCAGGTCGCGTCCCAGCGCTTCGCTGAGCCGCCGGGCGGTCAGCTGGCACTGGTCATGATAGGGGTCGCCCAGATCACGCGTGCGTTCCGGCATGCCGTGGAAGCTGGCAACGATCGCGTCCGGGACGAAATCGAGCGCATCCAGCTGCTCGCGCACCGAGGTTGCAAGCGCAGCGATATAAGCGGGATGATCGGGATAGGGCGGCAGGGTGCGGATCGCCGGCTGCCAGCGCATCGCGCCCAATGCGGCAAAGGCGGCGTCATGGACGCTTGCCGTGGTCGCCGCACAATATTGCGGATAGAGCGCGGCGATCAGGATGCGGTCGCAGCCTTGCGCCTTCAGCGCCGCGATCCGCTCCGCAATGGCGGGACGACCGTAGCGCATCGCATAATCGACGACCGCCGTGTCGCCGAACCGGGCCTGCAGCGCCTCGGCCTGCGCGATGGTGATGGCGGCAAGCGGCGAGCCCCGCTCGGTCCAGACCTTCGCATAGGCCCTGGCCGACTTGCGCGGCCGGACATTGAGGATGATTCCCCGCAATATCGGCTGCCAGACGAGCGCGGGAATCTCGACCACGCGCCGATCGGACAGGAACTCGCCGAGATAGCGCCGCACCGCCGCCGCCGTGGGCGCCTCCGGCGTGCCGAGGTTGACGAGCAGGATGCCCGGCCTGCTACCGCTCATGCGTCGGCCAGCCGCAATGGGAGGTGACGGAGCCGCTTGCCGCTGGCGGCGAAGACGGCATTGGCAATGGCAGGGGCAACTGGCGGCACGGCAATCTCTCCGGCGCCACCCGGCGCCTCCTTTGAGGGAATGATCTCGACCCGGATCTCGGGACTGTCGGCAAGCATCGGCAGGTCCAGCCCGTCGAAATTCTGGGCGGTTACGGCGCCATCGGCAATCGAGACCGCGGCACCGAAGGCATTGGCGAGTCCCCAGCTGATTCCGCCCTCGATCTGCTGGCGGACGATATCGGGGTGAATGACCCGGCCGATATCGACGACCGCGGTGACGTTCGAAACCCGTATCCGCTCACCTTCGATCCGCGTTTCGACAAGCATGGCAACATGGCTGCCGAAGCAACTGTGCGCGGCCAGTCCCTGACCGGTACCCGGTTCGCCACCCTGCCATCCGCCGATCGAGGCCGCCATCTGCAGGCAGCGCGCGAGCCGCGGCTGATGGGTGAGCGCTTGCATGCGAAAGGACAGCGGATCGAGCCCGGCGACCTGCGCCAGCTCATCCACGAAACTCTCCGTAAAGAAGGCTGTGTAGCTGTTCGCGACCGAACGCCAGGCCCCGGTTGGCACCCCGATGGCGGCAGCCGCTTGTTCGACGGCAAGCGCGTCGATAGCATAAGGCGGCTCCGCGCCTTCGACCGAACCGCGATCCGGTCCATAGCTTTGCGCCGCGGGCTTGCCCATGACCCGGTCCATCATTTCCGGACCCACCGAGGGTGTGGCAATGCGTGCCGACCAGGCGGCGATCGATGCACCGGTTCCCAGCTTCGCCTTCAGACGGGCCTGAGCAGGCGGGCGAAAGCGGCTGTGCTGGATATCTTCGCGGCGCGGCCAGACCAGCTGGACCGGCTTCCCGACCTTGCGGGCGATGAGCGCCGCCTCGATCGCGGCATCGACCTCGATCTTGCGGCCAAAACCCCCGCCGACGAGCGTAGGATAGATCGTCACATTCGATGCATCGAGGCCCAGCGCCGCCGCCACCGCGCCACGCGCCATCGGCGCCGACTGGGTGGGTACCCAGATTTCCACCCCGCCCTCGCCGAAGCGCGCCGTGGCCGTCAACGTTTCGAGCGGTGCCTGCGCGATCATCGGCACCGAATAGGTCGCGGCAATCACCCCCTGCCCGCCGAGCGCGGCATCGGGATCGCCCCGCTCGGTCGAGCGCTCGACTTCGCCTCCGTCGAGCGCCGCCGCCAGCGCCTTCCGAATCGTCGCGTCACCGGGGCGAGGCCCGGCGGCCTCCCATTCAATGGCGAGCGCCTGCAGCCCGCGATCGGCCGCCCACCAGTTGGTACCGACGACCGCCACCCAACCCTGATGGGTCACGACCGCACTGACGCCAGGCGTCGCCTCGGCGTCGCCGAGCGTCATCTTGGCGGGATGCCCGCCGCCATAAGGCACATGCGCTATCGAGGCATAGACCATGCCGGGCAGGCGGATATCGGCGCCCAGCTGGGCGCTGCCATCGACCTTGGACGGCAGATCGAGCCGGGGCACCGGGCGACCGATCAGCGAGCGCTCCTGCGGCCCGCGCAGAATCAGCGAACCGGGCGGATCAAGCCGGGCCGCGGCCTCGGCCAGTTCGGCAAAGCGAATCCGATCACCTCCCCGAACGACGAATCCGCTCTCGGTATCGCAGGCCTTCCAGTCAATTCCCCAGCGCTGGGCCGCCGCCATGCAGAGCATGGTCCGCGCCGCGGCGCCCGCCTCGATCATGCGCGCTTCGAACGCCCGGATCGAGGAAGAGCCGGCCGTCATCGTGAGGTTCATCCGCATGGCCACCTCGCGCGCAGCCCATTGACCGATGCCGTCCAGCCAGCCGGGCAGCCGCCGCGCAGCTTCTTCTTCCAGCGCCAGCGGATTGGCATAGATCGGGTTGATCGGCGCCGGTTCGACCGCGACGGTGCGCCAGTCGGCACCCAGTTCGTCCGCCAGAATCTGCGGGAGCGATGTATAAACGCCCTGCCCCATCTCGGCCTGCGGCACCGCCACGACGATCCTGCCGTCGGTGCCGATCTTCAGATAGGCATTATAGACATGCTCGCCGGGTCCCGCGGCGAGATTGGGCGCATAATGGCGCGGCCACACCGCCCAGCCGACGACCAAGCCAGCCGCCGCCCCGCCACCGATCAGCAATCGGCGCCGGGTTATGCCATGCGCGGCCCCCTTCGGCCCCTGTCCCCGATCGATCCTGGCGTGCATCGCGGCATGATAGGCGGCGGCGGCGGCCTATGCCAGCCGGTTGACGCGGATTTGCCTCAGCGTCTGCCGGTTTCGCTACCGCCCCGGTCTCCATCCTGCTTGATCAGCTTGCCCATCGAGCGCTGCTGTTGGCTCGCGCGGGCCGCCAGCGGGCTATCATATAACGCCGTGAGATAGCGCAGGTCCCATTCGGTCAGGCTGAGCGGCACGGGCTCGCCGGGACTGCTGAACAGCGACAAGATGGTCGGGAGCCGCTGCCCGGCGGCAGCCATCGCATCTGTGTTGGCCAGGGTGCGCATCGCTGCATAGTCGGCCAGCTGAACCAGCGAGGCATCGCCAATCAGCTTCTGCTCGATCAGCACGAAGGTGGCGGCGAACTCGATCTGGATGGAACTGACGAGGCGCGATGGCACCGTCTGCTCATTGACCAGATAGTCGTACATGTCCGAATCGGCCTTCCCGATCGGCCGCCCGTCCTTTCCCATCACCCGAATGATCTGCCAGCTCGTCACCGGATCGGTGCCGGCGGCCAGCGCGCTGATCCGGGACGGCGTGAGGCCGGTGAAGAAGTCCGGTCGATCGGTTCTCCATCGCGCGATCGCCTGCCGCCGGTCGGTCACGAACAGAATAATGATGTTGGGCCGGCACCCCTCCTCCGCAACCGGGATTTTCGCCGCGGCGGCGACCCGACGGATTCGCTGCGCGAGGCCCTGATTATTCTGTTCGCTCAAGCCGAAACCGCGCGGGCATATTTTCTCGGTGAAGCGCGCAAGCTGGCCATTCGCCGACGGCGCGGCCATCGCCTCGACAAAGGTCTTCTCCGGGTCGTTCTTCCCGCGCTGTCCGGAAACGATGATGTCGTCCGTCGCCTGGGCCATCGCGCCGTCATGCAGCCCCACCACCGCCGCCACCATCAACAGCCAATAGCGCATCACCATCCCCTGACGAACCGATCCCCGACAAACTATTGCGTCACGCCCCTGCTGTCACGCCGGTCCGGCCCCCGCGAGGCGCTTGATCCTCACCGGCTTCAGGCGCATGAGCGCCGCCATGTCCCTGTTCTCACGCCCCGAACAGCCCGCCCCCCGCGCCCGCGCGCTTTCCCACTGGCTGCTCCTTATCGCCGTCCTGGTCTTCGCGATCGTGGTGGTGGGCGGCATCACGCGGCTGACCGAATCCGGACTTTCGATCACCGAATGGAAGCCGATCCGCGGCATCATACCACCGCTCGATCAGGCCGAATGGCAGGCTGAGTTCGATAACTACAAGCGCATACCGCAATATGCCGCCTTCAACCTCCACATGGATCTCGCGGGATTCAAGGCGATCTATTTCTGGGAGTATCTCCATCGCCTGCTGGCGCGCGGGATCGGCGCGGTGCTGGCCGTCGTGATGGCGGTCGCCTGGTGGAGGCGCGCCATCCCCTGGGGCTATGGCCGGCGCATGATCGGCATCTTCCTGCTCGGCGGCCTGCAGGGGGTGATCGGCTGGTGGATGGTCTATTCGGGCCTGTCGGTGCGCACCGAGGTCAGCCATATCCGCCTTGCCATCCACCTGACCGCCGCGCTGCTGATCTTTTCGGCACTGGTCTGGACCGCGCTCGACCTGCGCCGGCTCCATGGCGATCCATCCGCCCGCCCTGCCCCGCTCACTGGGCTCGGGCTGGCGGCGCTCCTGATTCTCGCCGTCCAGATCATCCTTGGCGCCTTCGTCGCCGGCCTGCGCGCCGGCTATGCCTTTGCGAGCTGGCCGCATATGGGTGAGCAATGGTTTCCCTCGGGCGGCTGGAACCCTGCTCTCGGCCTGGCCAATCTCTACGACAACCCGATCGTGGTGCAGTTCATCCATCGCTGGTGGGCCTGGGTCGCAGCTTTTGCCGTACTGGCACTGGCGCGTGCGGCGCGACACCGGGGCGCCAAGGGGCCTGTCC
>CAZJXG010000035.1:13926-26296 GCA_964549965.1 uncultured Sphingomonas sp.
AGATCCTGCTGGGCATCGCGACCTTGATGACCGGCGTCCAGATCGGGGTCGCCGTGGCGCATCAGGCGGTGGCGGTGCTGCTGCTGGCGGCGACATTATGGACCGCGCACTGGCTGGGGAGCGAGAAGGTATTATAGCACCTCACGAGAATAAGCCCATTTTGCTTGACTTATTCAGGGCTCGCGCGCATTAGCCCGCCCGTCAACGCCGCTCTTCACGGGGCGGCGTCGTTCATTTCAGAACGATCCGAAAGCAGAAGGTCCCAGGCCCATGAAGGCGCTCATGAAGACCACCAAGGTGGCGACACCGTTCACGGTGGAAAAGAAGTGGCACATCGTCGACGCGGAGGGCCTCGTCGTCGGCCGCGCCGCTTCGATCATCGCCAACATCCTGCGCGGCAAGCACAAGCCGAGCTACACGCCGTTCATCGATTGTGGTGACAATGTCATCATCATCAATGCGGAGAAGGTGCGCTTCACCGGCAAGAAGCTGTCGCAGAAGGTCTATTATCGCCACACCGGTTATGCCGGCGGCATCAAGGAAGCCCATGCGGACAAGATCCTCGAGGGTCGTTTCCCCGAGCGCGTGCTGGAAAAGGCGATCGAACGCATGATCCCGCGCGGCCCGCTCGGCCGCCAGCAGATGCGCAACCTGCGCATCTTCAAGGGCACCGAGCATCCGCACGCCGCCCAGAACCCCGAAGTGCTCGACATCGCGTCGATGAACCGCAAGAACAAGGTGGGCGCATAATGTCCGATAACCGCCAGTCGCTTTCCGACCTCGCCGCGCTGACCGGCGCCGAGGCCCCCGCCCCGGCCGCAGCAGCACCCGCCGCTTCGGACGCCGGCTATACGACTGAAGAGGCGGCACCGCCCGTCTCCAATCACGTCATCCCCGTCACGCCGCTGCGTGAGCAGATCATCGACGCGCAGGGCCGCGCTTATGCGACCGGCCGTCGTAAGGACGCTGTCGCCCGCGTGTGGATCAAGCCGGGTACCGGCAAGATCACCGTCAACGGCCGTGACCAGGAGGTCTATTTCGCGCGTCCGACGCTGCGTCTCGTCATCAACCAGGCGTTCGGCGTTTCCGAGCGCGAGGGCCAGTATGACGTGATCTGCACCGTCAAGGGCGGCGGCCTTTCGGGCCAGGCCGGCGCGGTCAAGCATGGCATCAGCCAGGCGCTGACCAAATATGAGCCGATCCTGCGCGCGCCAATCAAGGCCGCCGGCTTCCTGACCCGCGACAGCCGCGCGGTCGAACGTAAGAAGTACGGCAAGGCGAAGGCCCGCCGCAGCTTCCAGTTCTCGAAGCGCTAAACCGCTTCGGCACTGCCGGAACAGATTCGGGCCGCCAGCGATGGCGGCCCGTTTTCTTTGCCCCGTCGATGGGCATGCCAATTGAACCATCGTAGATGTTACAATTGGTGATTATGCTCCGCGGCTGAACGAGGTTAGCGCTTCATTCACCAGGTGGAGCGTTCGCCATGTTCAAATTGCTTATCACCCTCGTTCTTGCCGCCGGCAGCGCCACAGCCGCCCAGGCGAACGAACCGCGCCGCGATCATAATCCCTCGCAGGCTGACGAGCAGCGTATCGCAAGGATGCCGCATCAGACGGCCGGGCCGGTGAAGATTCGGCTGCGCGCGTCGGACGAGGCGGCTCATCGGCTGGTCATGATGACGCCGGGTGCCAATGGCGAACTGGCCTATCGCCTGTCGGGCGGCGAAGCTTCGGTCGATTGACCCGCGCGGCCTGAACCGCGCGGAGCACGGCCGCCTCGATCAGCCCTTCGGCTTATTATAGGGAACAAACGACCCAAGTCCGATCGATCCACCGGGGAAGCGAGTCCCCTGATCGATCAGTCGCACGATGTCGATACTGCATAGATTCGGGCTGCGTGTGTCCGTCACCAGGATATCGTCCCGATCGAGGAAACTAGCCCCGGATGTCGGGCGGTTGAGGTACCAGGTGCTGCCGACCTTGTAGAGGATCGCAGTCCGCTCGAAAATCTCCGTCGACCGGATCTGGTGCAGCGGGATGCAATCGACCGGCTTTCCGGCCACTCTTCCCGACAATTCTTTCGCGATCCGGGCTTCCGGGGCGAGACGCGCAGCCTGAACCGGCAGGGCCGTCGTCATCAACATAGCGCCAATAAGGCACATCGTAGCGCGCATGGCATGTCCTCCATTACTGCCGTCCATATGCGGTTCATCAACTGAACCTTCAATGACCAGGACGGAGCCGGACAACTATTTCCTTGCTCCCAAATGAACGCAGGAACCGGGTCGTTTCTCGCCCGTTGCTCTGTTTGATCTTGAAGGAGTACTGCCATGAAGACCATATTTATACTTGGCAGCGCCGCCCTGCTCTCCCTGGGTGCCGCGGCGCCTGCTTCCGCCCAGAGCGCCTCGCACATTCTGCGCGGCGCGGGCATCGGCGCCGCTGGTGGCGTGATTGCCGGCGCGGTCATTCCCGGCCTGTCGATCGGCGAGGGTGCGCTGGTAGGTGGCGCGGGCGGCGCGCTCTACAACACGCTGATCAACAAGGAACGTCGCACCTATCGCAGCCGCAGCTATAATGGGCCGCGCTACAGCAGCAATCGCCGTGCCGCCGCCAGCGCACCGGCCTATCGCAGCTATTCGCGGCAGCGCTGAGCGGAGTAGCGCAAATGGGCGCCGGACAGGTGCGGGCCGCGTTGCTGCTCGCCCTGGCCGCGCTCCCCGCGACAGCGGTGGCGGAACGACGACCTCCCCCGCCCACGGGCGAATTGCTGCTCGACATGGCCGATCCGGTGATAACCGTCCGGATCGGAGAGGTTTCACTCAGACTGCGCGTAGCACTTGACCAGAAGCGACTGATCGAGCTCAACCCCGATGCCGCAGAGCGGCTCCGCAACGAGCCGCCCAACGGCCGATTCCGCTTCGAAAGCGGCCTGGACGCCCTGGTGGGTCGCGAGACGCTTTCCAGCATAGAAGCGGCTGCCCCGATCATCCTCAATCACAGGAAGATGCTCGTGACCGTGGCATCGCATGGCCGGCCTTGCTGCCATGGTGTCGATGGAGAGATCGGCATCGGCCTGCTGCCTTATGCAACGATCCGCTTCGTCAGGGCGGACGCATCGCCGGCCGAGCGCAGCGCGACCTTTCTGATCGACGATGATGACGAGCATGGTCCGCAGACCAGGCTGGCGGTCGGACGCCGATCGATCTTCGTCCAGTTCTCGCTGGAGAGAGCGGACAGCGTTGCGACCGGCTCCGCCGGTGCCATCCTGGCGCGCGAATATGGCGGGCGGCTCAGCGACGGCGGAACGATGATCGCCGCCTTCGGCATCGAGCGCCCGATCGCGCGGCTGCGCTTCACACGGCCTGCCGCGATCGGCGGTTTCGATTATTCCAGCCTCCCGGTCCGCACCGCCGATTTTGCGGGCGGCGAGGCCTTTCCCGTCGATCCCGACGAGCCCGGCGACATCGTCGTCCGCAAGAAGGTCAGCCAGCAGCAGGCCTGGCCGGTCGTGTCGATCGGGCGCGATCGTCTGGATCGCTGCAGCGAGGCACAATATGATGCGGTGGCGCGGCAGCTGGCGCTGCGCTGTGCCGGGCCGCGCGGCTGATGCGCCGCCTCGCCCGCCTCTCGCTGCTGTTCTGCCTGCTCGCCGGATCGGCAGTAGCGGGCGGGGCGCGGAACGAACCGATCAACGAACGCGTGTTCGACCGGGCCTGGACCCTCGTCGCGGACCGTTATTGGGACCGCACGATGGGCGGCAACGACTGGGATGCGATCCGCGACCGATATTATCCGCAGGCGATAGCGGCGCGCGACGAGAAACAGCTTTATGCGGCGATCAACCGCATGCTCGACCAGCTCGACGACAGCCATGTCTATGCGACATCGCCGGGTGAGCTGCGCTCGTCGAAGGCGCCGCCGGAGGATCGCGACATGCCGGCCGCACGCCGTGCGACGCGGCTCGACGGGGGGCTACTCCTGCTCCGCTTCAATCAGTTCGATCCGGGCGACGACCGCTGGATCCGTGATGAAATCCGCGCGATGGAAGGCCTTCGCGGCGTCATCCTCGACCTGCGCGACAATGCTGGCGGGCGCGACGACGTGCTCGACCGGATCGCCGGCCTCTTCACCACCCGCAAGGCGCTGCTGATCCGCCTCAACGGCCGCCGTGACATCGAGGAGACGACGCGCGGTGCCGGCCCCGATGCCTATCAGGGTCCGCTCGCGGTGATCGTCGGCCCCGATACCGGCAGCGCTGCCGAAATATTGGCCTTCTTCCTCGGCGAAAGCGGGCGCGCCTATTCGGTCGGCGAACGCAGCGCTGGAACGGTGACGGGTGGAGTCGACCATGATCTGCCCGGTGGCGGTCGGCTGACCGTCGCCGAATATGATATCCGTACCGCCAATGGGACGCGGCTGGAGGGCAATGGCTTCACCCCGAAATATCGGGCGCCATCGGCGCGGAAACCGACCGATGCGGCGCTGGCCAAGGCGGTGAGTCTGCTGCGCGGCAAGTAACCCACCCAAAAAACCATCATGCTGAACTCGTTTGAGCATCCACCGGACCACGCGCCCGGATCAAGGGGCTTCTGCGGTGCACCTGAAACCTAATGATCTGAATTTGTTACCGGGTGGATGCTGAAACAAGTTCAGCATGACAAGAATTCGGGTGTGTCAGCGCTTGAACTCCACCCGCCTCCATGCTTGTGCCACCGCATGACCATCCGCACCCTCTTCGTCACCCGGCTCTACGAAGCGATGATCGACAAACCCGATCTGATCGAGGAGCTGGAGCATTCGGTCCGCGCCCTCGCCGCCGACGATCGCGCCGGGCAGGCCTGGTCGAAAGCGCATGGCTATCGCGGCTATACCTCCTATGCCTCGCTCGACGATCTCCCCCGGCGCGATCCGGCGTTCGCGGATCTGGTGAAGCTGCTCAACGGCCATGTCCGGGCCTTTGCGGAGGCATCGCATTTCCATGCCGGGCGCAAGCCGAAGCTCGACAGCCTGTGGGTCAATCTGATGAAGCCGGGCGGCACCCATTCGGGGCATCTCCACCCGCACAGCATCATATCCGGCACCGTCTACGTCGCGGTGCCGCCAGGTTCAGGCGGACTGAAGCTCGAAGATCCGCGTCTGCCGCTGATGATGGCCGCCCCGCAACGCACAGACGACGCGCCTGAGGACAGCCGCCCCTTCGTCTATGCCGAACCGCGACCGGGCATGGTGTTGCTCTGGGAAAGCTGGCTGCGCCACGAGGTACCGCCCAGCGCCGCCAAGGGCGACCGGATCAGCATCAGTTTCAACTACAGCTGACGCCATGAAATGGTGCCGGCCTTCGCCATGACCGGCCTTCCAGGGATCAGCTGACCGCGACACGAGGCCCCGACAGCGCGAACAGCGCGCCCTGCGGATCCTGCCCGTTGATGACCCAGGCACCGCCGGGCACCTCCTGCGGCCCGAACAGGATCGCGCCGCCCTGCGCCTTCACGCGCTCGACCGCGCGGTCGATATCGTCGACGTGGAAGTAGAAGGTCCAATAAGGCCGCGGCGCCTGCGGATCGGTCATCATCCCGCCCGCCGTCACGCCACAGGGCGCATCGGCATCGGCCGGCTCCATAGCGAAGAACTGATAGATGCCCATCGGCCCCATATCCATCGAGCCGGTCGCCGACCACTCGAACGCCGCCTTGTAGAAGGCGAGGCCCTTCTCCCAATCGCTGCTGTGCAGTTCATGCCAGTCGATGGTGCCGACAGTACCCATCTCGATCGGCGGCATATCCTCGCCCTGCGGCTGGAGCATGTTGAACATCGTGCCCTGCGGATCGCTGCACACCGCGAATCGGCCCACGGTGGGGATCGTCTCGGGTCCATGGTGGATCGAGCCGCCATGCGTCCGCACGCCCGTGACCGCCGCATCGATGTCGGTGACGTGGATATAGCCAACCCAGCAGGGCTGGAGCCCGTTGGCGGCGGCTTCCTCCGGGATCGGCATCAGCCCACCGATGCCACGGCCGCCGGCCTCGACCACCGTATAGGGGTGGCCGGCCGCCGCGAAGGGCGTGAGCGTCCATCCGACAACGTTGGAATAGAAGACTTCGGCGGCCGCATGGTCGCTCGTCATAAGCTCATACCAGAAGAATCTGCTCGCCATCTGGGTTCTCCCGCTCATGCGTCGGCAACGGCTTTTTCGATCGTCGCGATGTCCAGCTTCACCATCTTGAAGACCTCGGTCATCGCGGCGCGGGCCTTGGCAGGATCGGCCATGATCTCTGCCATATTGGCGGGCACGATCTGCCAGTGCAGGCCGTATCGATCCGCGAGCCAGCCGCATTGCTGTGCTGCACCGCCCTCCAGCAGCCCGTCCCACACGCGATCGAGCTCGGCCTGATCCCGCGCGCCGAAAGACATGGAGACGGCCAGCCCATATTCGGCGTCCATGCCGCCGTTGAGCGCCTGCATCTTTTGCCCGGCCAGGGTGAACTCCACCATCAGCACATCGCCAACCTTCGGCCCTGGCGTCTCGACCGTGGCCCGGTGCACTTTGTCGATCCGGCTGTCAGGGAGGATCGACGTGTAGAAGCGCGCCGCCTCCTCCGCCTGATCCTTGAACCAAAGGCATGGCGTAATCCTGGACATGGCATCCTCCATCGTCATTGGGTGTCGGTCGGGACCTGCCCGAATGCTCCAAGGACGAACCCATCCACCCTTATCCGACATCCCCGCGAACATTTCGCGACAGGGCGCCGCAGGCCCCCGGTCAGCGTGGCGCCGTGGCGAAACGGCGCAGCTTCAACACCGTCCTGTGCTTATATTCCGCCTTGCCGAACGGATGGAAGCCCAGCTTCTCCGCGACCCGCAGCGACGGTCCGTTTTCGGGATCGATGATGCACACCATCCGCTCCGGCGCGAAGGTCGCCTCCATCCAGTGCAGCATCGCGTGTGCCGCTTCCGTCGCATAGCCGCGTCCATGGACGTCGAACGACAGCATCCACGCCATTTCCGGGAAAGGATCGAAATCATCCCCGAGCCCGCGATGGAAATCGGCGAGGCCGACCTCGCCCACCACCCGACCGCTCGCCTTTTCCTCGACCAGTAGCAGCCCGTAGCCGAGCAATGCCCAGTGACCGACGAAGCGCAGCATCCGGTGCCATGTCTCCTCCCGGGTCATCGGTTGCTGGAAAATGGTCCGCACCGCCTCCGGGTCGCTGGTGAGGAAACAGCAATCCTCATAGTCGTCCAACCGGTGCGGCCGCAAAATCAGGCGTGGCGTTTCGATCGTCACACCAGGGTTCATTCGACGATCTCACCCGGATCGACCCCCCAGATACGATCGGTCTGGATATAGCCCTTCTTGCCGCCGGCATCGAACAGGCACCAGCCACTCTCGCACTGGCTTATCCGCCCGACCACGCCCGGTTCCGCGCGCCAGGCAAGGCCGGAACCGCTGGCAGGATCGGCATGCATTTCCGCCGGGCCGTTACCCGTCACGATCGCGGTACGCTGCGCGCTGAGAAGGGTCGCGAGCATCCAGCCCTCGGTGCCGTCCTGTTCCCGGATACGCCGCCAATTGCCGTAGACCTGAACCACCTGCACCGGCAGATCGCGCCGGCGATAGCGCCATGTCGCCGGATAGGTGCGTTCGGGCCCGGTACGCATCAACGCATCGCCCGTCGAGATCGACGCCCAATAGGGCACCTTGCGCTCCTGCGCCTCCCCCGCACCGGCGATCAGCACAATCCCGAGCATGCCCCAGCCCAGCTTCTTCAATGTCGTCCCCTGTCCGCAAAGTTGCCCCATAGTAGAGTCCCGTGGTTCCCGTTCAAGAGTCGAGACGGCTGCTTGCGCTCGGCACCGGGCGGGACTAGCGACAGGGCATGGCCCAGCCCGAACGCCCCCGTCGCCCCCAGCTGATCGTCACGCGGCGCCTGCCCGCGCAGATCGAGGCGCGGATGAGCGAATTGTTCGACGTCGAGCTGAGCGAGGACGACCTTCCGATGAGCGCGAAAGCGCTGGCGGCGGCCGCCGCGCGCTGCGACGTTCTGGTGCCGACCATCACCGACCGCATCGACGCCGCCGTGATCGCGGCTGGCAGCGCGGCGGGGGGCGGCCGGCTCCAGCTGATTGCCAATTTCGGCACCGGTGTCGATCATATCGATCTGAGGGCGGCTCGTGCCGCCGGCGTCATCGTCACCAACACGCCGGGCGTGCTGACCGAGGACACCGCGGACATGACGATGGCGCTGATCCTGTCGGTACCGCGGCGGCTGGCGGAAGGCGAGAAGCTGGTGCGATCGGGCAAGTGGACCGGGTGGAGCCCCGCCGCGATGCTTGGCCACCGCATCGACGGCAAGCAGCTCGGCATCGTCGGCATGGGCCGGATCGGGCAGGCCGTGGCGCGGCGTGCCCGCGCCTTCGATCTGAGCATCGTCTATCATAACCGCCACCGGCTGCCCGATATCGTCGAACAGCAACTCGACGCGCGCTATGAGCCCGATCTCGACCGGCTGCTCGCCGAGAGCGACATCGTCACGATCCACTGTCCGCATACGCCCGAGACCGAAAATCTGATCGACGCCCGGCGGCTCGCGCTGCTGGGCCGCCATGTCTATCTGATCAACACGGCGCGCGGATCGATCGTTGACGAGGAAGCGCTGATCGGGCGGCTCGAACGCGGCGAAATCGCCGGCGCCGGCCTAGACGTCTTCGCCCATGAGCCCGCGATCGACCCGCGCCTGCTCGCGCTCGATAATGTCGTGCTGCTTCCGCATATGGGCTCGGCCACCATAGAGGGCCGCGACGCGACCGGCGAACGGGTGATCCTCAACATCCGCCAATGGGCCGATGGCCACCGGCCCCGCGACCAGGTGTTCGAAGGCTGGGTCTGACCGTTGCGGATGAACGACCGTTTCAGCGGCGGTTCATCCTGATCCTCCTAGAAAAACTACGTCAGATGAACGCGGAACCATGGCTTGAGGGCCACGTTTCCTGACCACAGGTTTTTTGGAAGGGAAGTTGTCATGAAGACGAACAAGTTCATCGCGGCGGCCATCGCCCTGTCCGTCGCGGGCGTTTCGGGGCCCGCCATGGCGCAGAACAGCAGCCAGGTGCTGAAGGGCGCCGGAATCGGCGCGGTTGGCGGCGCGGTTGCCGGTGCCGTGATCCCCGGTCTCGGCGTCGGCGAAGGTGCCCTGATCGGTGGCGCCGGCGGCGCGGCCATCACGGCCCTGACCAAGGGCAAGCATCGCTATTATCGCGATAGCTACGGCCGTAAATATTATGTCGATAAGCGCGGTCGCCGCCATTACAAATAAGGCCTGAAGCCTTCAGTACAGGACCGCCCCGGCGTATTTCGGGGCGGTCCTTTTCATTGTCAGCTCTTGATCTTCCAGCCTGTCGCCAGCACCGCATAGTTGACCCACGCCAGCAGCGCATTGAGCAGCAGCAGGCTGACCGCACCAATCAGGATCGGCGAATCGGACGTTCCGATAAAGCCGTAGCGGAAGCCCGATATGACATAGAAGAAGGGGTTGAGATGGCTGAGCGTCTGGAAAGCGCCATGCAGCCGCTCGATCGAATAGAAGGTACCCGACAGCAGGGCTGCCGGACCGATCACGAAATTCTGGATCGCGGCCGCATGATCGAATTTCTCCGCCCAGATCGACGTCAGCACGCCGATCAGACTGAGCAATATCGCGCCCATCAGGCCGAACCAGATGACGGCTCCCAGGTGGACCGGTATCACGTCGACCCCCGGCCAGAAGAGCATCGCCGCCCACAAGGCCAGGCCGACCAACAACGCCCGCGTGACCGAAGCACCGACCAGCGCCACCAGCATCTCGCCAGTGGACAGCGGCGGCATCAGATAATCGATGATGGTACCCTGCATCTTGCCGACCAGCAGCGAGAAGCTGGCATTGGCATAGGCGGCGTTGATCATCCCCATCGCGATCAGCCCCGGCGCGACGAAGGTGGCGAAGGGATGCCCCATCACCTCGCGGCCATTGCCCCCCAGTGCGACGGTGAAGATGATCAGGTATAGCAGCGTCGTGAAGGCCGGTGCCCAGATAGTCTGGAGCTGGACCTTGAAGAAACGCTTCACCTCCTTCACATAGAGGGCACGCATTCCCCCCCAGTTGACGAACGGGATCACCGGCTGGCCTGGTGGAGGGATCATGGATTTTTGGGGCTGGTCGCTCATGGGCATTTCGCCTATCGGCTCACTGCCCCGCCCGCAAGTCTCGGGAAACCGGAATGGTGGGTGCAAACGAGGTGAAAGCATGTCCTGGACGGAAGAACGGATCGACCAGCTCAAGCGCCTGTGGGGGCAAGGGATGACGGCGAGTCAGATCGCCGATGATTTGGGTGGCGTCAGCCGCAACGCGGTGATCGGCAAGGCGCACCGCCTCGGCCTCGAAGCGCGCCCCTCTCCGGTCAAGGGCGGTGACGCCGCCGCCAGCACCGCGCCGGCACCCGCCAGTTCCGCTCCGCCGCCCGAAAGGGTGGCGGCACCCGCGCCGCGCCCCACACCGATTCCTGCGCCTGTGGTGGCGGCGCCCGTAGCACCGCCGCCCGTGGCCGCAGCGCCCGTATCGCCACCGCAGCCGATGGTCCGCTCGATCGGCCCGGGTGGCTTCGCCCGGCAGGCCCCCGGCGAGCAGAGCGCGCCGATCACGCCCGCGCCGCCGCGCCGGCTGGTTCCGGCCAAGCCTTCGGCCGAGGTCGCGGGCAAGACCGGCCTGCTCGATCTCAACGACAAGGTCTGCAAATGGCCGCTCGGCCATCCGGGCGAGCCCGACTTCCATTTCTGCGGCGAGCCGATCAACCCCGGCTTCCCCTATTGCCTGTCGCACTGTTCGGTCGCCTATCAGGCGCAGCTTCCGCGTCGTGACCGCCGCCCGCCGCCGCCACTGCCATTTGGTGGCCCGCGCGTCCGCTGAGGACCAGCCAGGATGCGCGTCCCCCTTGCCGCCTTCGCCGCCGTCGCCCTCGCGGGCTGCACCACGGGCGCGACGGAGCAGGGTCCGGCGGCATCCGGGCCCGTCGCCGTTCCGCCGGCCGTCTGCGATGCCGAACGGGCAACCGCCTATATCGGCAGGCCCGGCGATACGATCGCGGAAGAAGCCCGTGCCGCTGCCGGTGCGAGGGCGGTGCGGGTCATCCGCCCGAATCAGGCCGTGACCATGGATTTCCGTGCGGACCGACTGAATATCGAAACCAATGACGGCGGCATCGTCCTGAGCGTCCGCTGCGGCTGACATCATCGGCCGGGGAGCCCCTTCCCTTTTCTGCCCACCCCGCCCTATAGTCGGCGACAATGTCCGACGACGATCTCTTCGCCTCCGCTCCGTCCACCAGCTCCGGCAACTACGACGCCTCGACGATCGAGGTGCTCGAGGGGCTTGAGCCGGTCCGCCGCCGTCCCGGTATGTATATCGGCGGCACCGATGAGCGCGCCTATCATCACCTGGCCGCCGAAGTGCTCGACAATGCGATGGACGAGGCCGTCGCCGGCCATGCCAACCGGATCGAGGTATCGCTCCAGCCCGGCAACCGGCTGACCGTCATCGACAATGGCCGCGGCATCCCGGTCGATCCGCATCCCAAATTTCCCAAGCAGTCGGCGCTGGAGGTGATCCTGACCACGCTCCATTCCGGCGGCAAGTTCGATGGCAAGGCCTATGCCACGTCGGGCGGCCTGCATGGCGTCGGCGTCTCGGTGGTCAATGCGCTGTCGACCGAAACCGTCGTCGAGGTCGCGCGCAACAAGGAACTGTTCCGCCAGCGTTTCGAGCGCGGCCATGCGGTGACGAAGCTCGAAAAGCTCGGCGCCGCGCCCAACCGGCGCGGCACGAGCGTGTCCTTCTCGCCCGATCCCGAGATTTTCGGCACCAGCGCGCATTTCAAGCCGGGCCGGCTGATGCGCCTCGCCCGCTCCAAGGCCTATCTCTATGCGGGGGTAGAGATACGCTGGAAATGCGATCCGTCGCTGATCGGCGACGATACTCCGGCCGAGGCGACCTTCCAGTTCCCCGGCGGCCTCGCCGATCATCTCAAGGAACAGATCGGCGCCCGCGAATGCGCGACCAGCCAGTTCTTCACCGGCAAACAGACCTTTCCGGGGGAGAATAACGGCCAGGTCGAATGGGCGGTCGCCTGGCCGCTCTGGTCGGAGGGATCGTACAGCTATTATTGCAACACCATCCCGACCCCGGACGGCGGCACCCATGAGGCGGGCCTGCGCGCCGCGCTGGTCAAGGGCATCCGCGCCTTCGCGGAGCTGACCGGCAACAAGCGCGCCAAGGATGTGACAGCCGACGATATCGTCACCGGCTCCGAACAGATGCTGTCGGTGTTCATCCGCGATC
>CAZJXG010000036.1:0-25717 GCA_964549965.1 uncultured Sphingomonas sp.
CCTCCAGGTTTTTCTTTTAATCGCTCCACAGTAAGGCTGGTAGGCTCCGCAACGGCAACCGCCCCGATTCCGCTTGCGCGGATCGAGGATGGCCAAAAGGACGAGCTGCTTGACCAGCCGCTCCACGTCACGCTCGACCTGCTGCGGAACATGGTACGGCGCTAACCGGGGGCGCGGGGGCGGAGGTTTTGGTTTATCGCGCGGTCCGAGCCGACGGTCGAACCGCCTGAGAATAGCGCCGGGAACCATCCTCTATCGTCAGCGCCTCGAGGCCGACCGACGCATCATCCCCCGCGCGGTCGACCGTCACGAGCCGGAGATCCGCGACGATATGCCCTGGTATCGCGAAATCGGGTTCCGCCAGGGCGGCGCGTAGCTCGGCCAGGGCCAGGTCGATTCCGCTGCCCGAGAGGCCGATGCGGATATCGTGGCGGCTGCCATCGAACAACAGGCTCTGCCATGCGCGGCTATGCGACCGTTCCAGGCGCAGCGGGGCGTGCGCCTCGCAGCATTGCCGCAGCCGGCGGGTGATCGCCTTGACCGGATCGCTCACCGCGCTGCCCGCGCGGCACGGATATAGTCGGCGATCCGTCTTACAGTGGAGTCGCGCGGCTCGCGGCCGCGCCGCAATGTGCTGACGAGGCCCGGATCGCCCACCGCGTCCCGCCCGAAGCGGGAGGGCGGTATCCCGCTTTCCGAGAGGTAGCGTTCGATCATCGACAGCAGATGCATGGGATTCCCTTCCGACTCATGTGTTCACTTTATGTTCCAATCTCATTTCCTACTTGTCGATAGGAAAAATCCTATCATAATGGAGCAATGTCTGATGATGTCCGTACCGCGCTCGACGCGCTGATCCGGGAACGGGGGGAGGATTATAGCGCGATCTCGCGGCTTCTCGGCCGTAACGCCGCTTATATCCAGCAATTCATCAAGCGCGGCACGCCGCGCCGGTTGGCAGAGGAGGACCGGCGGCGGCTGGCCGCCTATTTCCGCGTTCCGGAGGATCGGCTGGGCGGGCAGGGCACGCCGGTCGCTGCCGTCGCGACCGCGCTGCTGGCGGTGCCGCGGATCGAGATCGGCGCCTCGGCCGGGCCGGGCGGTGTCGCCGAGATCGAGGAACGCGGCCGGCCGATCGCCTTCGACGCGGCATGGCTACGCGACCTGGGCGCGCAGCGCTCCGCCAGCCTTTCGATCATTCGCGTCGCGGGTGATTCGATGGAGCCGGCGCTGCGCGACGGCGATGACATCCTGGTCGATCGCGATGCCGTGGCGGTGAAATCGGGCGCCATCTATGTGCTACGGCTCGACGAGATGCTGATGGTGAAACGCCTGCTGAAGACGGCGGGGCGGATCGTGGTCCATAGCGACAATCCCGCCTATCGCGACATCGATGACTATGATCCGGCGAACCTGTCGATCATCGGCCGCGTCCTGTGGTGCGGACGCAGGCTGTAAGTATCTCAGCGTCGACGATCGACCAGGTAGAGCCCCACCGCCACGATGACACCGAGGGCGATACCGCCCACGACGCCAACCGAAGCCTGGCCGAAATGGTTGCCGATCACTGCCCCGGCGATGATCGTGAAGGCTATGATCGCGCCGCCGGCGCGTGAGGATTGACCAGATTGCTGTTCCATCCGGTCCGCATGCCATAGCGGCGCGCGCGGCGCCAGCGGCTGTCCCGCCTGTGCCGTGGCGGGACGATCCGTTCCGGTGCGGGACGTGGTGAATCGCGCGGCTACCATCGAAGTGTGTGCGCGGTCCGGTTTTTCTGTTGCTGGCACGAGGCTTGAGTGTAAGGCGCGCGACGGGAACAGGGGGCTGGCTTGGAAGAGATTTTCTACATCGCCGATCGCAACAGCATCGACCAGGCCGAGGATCTCGTGCGGCAATATGGCCTGCTGGCGATCGACGAAGCCGCCGCCCGCAGCCGCCATTACCGCGATCTGGGCAACGCGATTCGCTTCTGCGAATGGCGACAGATCGAGCGCTTCCTGTCGGTCTTCACCCAGGATGTGGCGATCGGCACGGTCCACTGACCGGCACAGGCCGGCGCCATCGACATATTAGCCTTCACTAGTCTCTGGCGGGCGGCCCGCCCTGTCGCTAGGGTCGTCTCATGCGTGTCGCCCGCTCGTCGCTCCGCGCTCCGATCCTGCTGGGCGCGATGCTATGCGTGTCGGCGACCGCGCACGCGCAACCAGAATCCGCCCCGGCGCAGGATACCGCGGGTCTGCCCGATCTCGACCCCACCAGCGAGATGGCGCCGCTCCCCGGCATGGAGGTCGACTGGCCTGAGCCCGCCGACGCTGACGCCACGCCGCCCACCACCGATGCCGGTACGGCGGGGACCGCAATGCCGGGCGTCAAACCCGCCGATCCGGGCGTTGCCGAGCTTCAGACCGACCGGCATTACAGCATCGGTATCGAAGGGCTGTCGGGCGATGAAGGCCTACCGGTCGAGACCGAGGCCGCGATCCGCGCGCGTTTCAAGCTGCTGTCCGCGCTGGAGGAAGGCAAGGGCGTCGGCAACACGGCGCAGATCGATCGCCGCGCCCGGCAGGATGAGGCGCTGCTCAAGCAGCTGCTGCGCGCCACGGGCTATTATGATTCGGACGTCACCACGCGGATCGATGATGAGCGGAACCAGCGGCTCGGCGTGGTCCTGCTCGTCACGCCGGGCGTGCTCTACACGCTCTCGGCGGTCGATATCGCGGGTGTCGACGGGGCCGGCGACCGCGCCGGTGAACTACGCCGGGCATTCGGCGTCGAGCCCGGCCAGCCGGCCAGTTCCGACCGGATCGAGACAGGGCTGACCGCGCTCAAGGCGGAACTGGGCCGCGAGGGCTTCGTCTTCGCCAAGGTGGGCGAGCCGACGCTGACCGTCGATCATGAGGAGCATTCCGTCCGCGTCGCGCTCGATGTCGATCCCGGGCGGATCCAGCGGATCGGCAGGATCATCATCGACGACCGGAAATTGTTCAGCGTGAAGCATCTCGGCCGGATCGCGCGCTTCCGGCCCGGCGATGTCTATGACGCGGCGATGATGGACGATTTCCGCCGCGCGCTGATCCAGACCAGCCTGGTATCGGCGGTGACGATCAAGCCGGTGCCAACCACCGACCCGGCGGTCGTCGACATCCACGTCAAGCTGGAGCCGGCGCCGCCGCGTACCATATCGGGCTCGATCGGCTATGGCACCGGCGAAGGCTATCGGGTCGAGGCGAGCTGGCAGCATCGCAACCTGATCCGCCCCGAGGGCGCGGTCACGTTCCGCGGCGTGCTCGGTACCCAGGAACAGTCGCTCGGCGCGATCCTGCGCCGGAACAACTACAAGGCGCGCGACCGGGTGCTGACCGGGCAGGTGCTGTTCAGCCATCTCGATGAAAATGCCTATGAGGCGCGCAAGATCACCCTTGCCGCGGGGCTCGAGCGCCAGACCAACATCATCTGGCAGAAGAAATGGACATGGTCCTATGGGGTGGAACTGACCGCCTCCAAGGAGGACGACACGGTCAAGGCGACCGGCGCGCCGCGCCGCCGCCAATATCTGACCGGGGCCTTGCCCTCCAGCCTGTCCTATGACGGGTCGGACGATCTGCTCAATCCGACGCGCGGATATCGGCTCGCGGCGCGGATATCGCCCGAACTGTCGCTACAGGGCAGCGCGTTCGGCTATGTGAAGGCGCAGCTCGATGGCAGCACCTATCTGCCGATCGGCGGACGCACGGTAATCGCCGGGCGGGCGCGGCTGGGCTCGATCATGGGCGCCGCGGCCGAACGGATCGCGCCGACCCGCCGCTTCTATGCGGGCGGCGGCGGATCGGTGCGCGGCTATGGCTATCAGAGGATCGGCCCGGTCGACGTCAACGGCGATCCGGCGGGTGGCCGCAGCCTGGCCGAATTCTCGATCGAGGCGCGCGTGCGCTTCGGCGATTTCGGCGTCGTGCCGTTCCTCGACGGCGGCAACCTTTATGCCGCCCGGCTGCCCACCTTCCGCAACATGCGCTACGGCGCCGGCGTGGGCGTGCGCTATTATACCAGCTTCGGACCGATCCGCGTCGATGTCGGCACTCCGCTGAACCGTCGCCGGGGCGATTCGCGCGTCGCCGTCTACGTATCGCTGGGGCAGGCCTTCTGATGGCGATCGAGCGCGCCATGGTCGAGGAGGTCGAGGAGCGGGTTCACGGCTGGGGACGGCGCCATCCGGTGCTGCGGATCGCGGCGATCGGGCTGCTGTCGCTGCTGCTGCTGCTGTCGGCGGCGATCTGGATGCTGGACAGCGCGCCGGGCCACCGGCTTATCGTCGACCGGATCGGTGCGCTGCGGCCGGGATCGGGCCTGCGCATCCGGATCGGACGGATCGACGGTTCGATCTGGAGCCGCGCCACGCTGCGCGACCTGCGCCTCTACGACACGCGCGGCCTGTTCCTGGAGGCGCCCGAGATCGCGCTCGACTGGCGGCCGACCGCCTGGGTCGCGGACAAGCTGTGGATCCGGAGCGCGCGGACCGACCTGCTGATCCTCCACCGGCTGCCGGCGCTCAAGCCGTCGCCGAAGAAGGGGCCGTTGCTGCCGGGCTTCGACATCCATGTCGGCAAGCTCCATATCGGGCGGCTGCGGCTCGAACCTCCCGTCAGCGGACGCCGGCAGGCTGTGCGGCTCGACGCCAGCGCGGATATCCATGCCGGCCGGGTTCTGCTGAAACTCGACGCGGCGTCGACGGCGCGCGACCGGCTGAACCTCCAGCTCGATTCCGAGCCGGATCGCGACCGCTTCGATCTCGACGCCAAGCTCACGGGGCCGGCGGACGGCGTGATCGCCGGGGTGACTGGCTGGAAGAAGCCGGTCGACGGTGTGATCGCGGGGAAGGGCCGCTGGACGCGCTGGAAGGGCAGGGCAACGCTGGACGTCGGCGATATCCGGCTGGTCGAGCTCGCCCTGGCCGCCGATCGCGGCAAATATGCGCTCGACGGAACGCTGGAGCCGACCAGTTTTCTCCGCGGCAAGCTGCAGCGGCTGACCGCGCCGATCATCGGCGTGAAGGGCGCCGCGACGCTGGTCGACCGACAACTGAATGGTTCGCTGGCCCTGCGGAGCCAGGCGATCGAGCTTGCCGTTGCGGGGACGCTGGACCTGGCCGACAGCGCGTTTCGCGATGTCAGCCTCGATGCGCGGCTGTTCAAGCCGCCGGCTTTCTTCCCCAACATGACCGGTCGCAACATCCGGCTCCATGCCAGTTTCGACGGCCCGTTCGGCACCGCCAATTATGGCTATGCGCTGACCGCGGATCATGTCGCCTTCGACGCGACCGGCTTCGACATGGTCCGTGCCGAGGGCAAGGGCAGGCTTTCGGATCCGCCGGTCAAGCTGCCGGTGCGACTGTCGGCACGCCGCGTGACCGGTGTCGGCGATGTCGCGGGCGGCATTCTGGGCAATCTCAAGGTCGACGGGGTGCTGCTCGTCACCGCGCAGAAGGTGACGGGCACCGGGCTGAAGCTCAGATCGGACAAGCTGAGCGGCGATCTTTCGCTCAGCCTCGATCTCAGGACAGGCATTTATGATGTTGGTCTGAGCGGGAAATTGCTGCGTTATTTCATTCCCGGCATCGGCATCGTCGATGTCAATTCAGACCTCAAGGTCGTGCCCGGCGCGGGCGGCCGGGGTACGATGGTCGCCGGGCGCGGGCGGGCCTGGGTGCGCCGTTTCGACAATGGCTTCCTGCGCTCGCTGGCCGGCGGTTTGCCGTCGATCGACACGCGGCTGCGGCGCGGACCCGACGGCATCCTGCATTTCGAGCGGCTCGTGCTCACCGGCCCCGAGATCCGGATCAGCGGCAATGGCTATCGCCGCCGCGACGGGTCCTTCTATTTCAAGGGCAGCGGCCGTCAGGCGCGCTACGGCCCGCTGCAGATGACGCTGGACGGCAATATCAGCCGGCCGAAGATCGATCTGCTGCTGGCCAGCCCGATGCCAGCGCTTGGCCTCGCCAACGTCACGGTGAAGCTCAACCCGACCGTCCAGGGTTTCGACTATAGCGCGGAGGGCGGCTCGCGGCTGGGACCATGGGGAAGCCGTGGCGCGGTCCTGCTGCCGGCGGGCCAGCCCGCGACGATCGCGGTCACGGCCGTCGCGGTGAGCGGCGCGAAGGGCAGCGGTAGCGTGCGATCCGATCCCGGCGGCTTTACCGGACGGATCGATCTGGGTGGCGACGGCACGATTTCCGGCCCGCTGATCTTCTCGGTCGAGCGCGGCCTGCAGAAGATCGAGGCCCATCTGCGCGCCCGCCGTGCGACGCTGGGCGGGCCGGTGGCGATGACGATCGGCCGCGGCCGGCTCGACGGCACGATGCTGCTCGATCCGGCCGGCCTGGAGGCCAATGGCAACATCGCCCTGTTCGGCACGACGATGAAGGGCGTCACCCTGGGCCGGGGCCGGGCGACCGTGGCGCTCAAGGGCGGCAATGGCTCGATCACCGCCAACCTCGCGGGATCGCGCGGGCGCGGCTTCCAACTCACGACGGTGGCCCAGCTTACGCCGGAGAGCGTCACCGTGACGGCCGAAGGCGCGATCGATCGCCGCCCGATCCGGATCGAGACACCGGCTGTCTTTAACCGCGACGGCGATGGCTGGCGGCTCGATCCTACGACCCTCGCCTTCGCGGGAGGCAAGGCGACGGTGGCGGGACGCTTCGGCGGCTCGACCACGGAGGTCAGCGCGGGTGTCCAGTCGATGCCGCTCTCGGTTCTCGACATCTTCTATCCCGAGCTAGGCCTGTCGGGGATCGCGACGGGCGATGTCGACTACCGTATCGAGCGCGGCGCACGGATACCGACCGGCCGCGCCAACCTGAAGATCAGGGGGCTGTCGCGATCAGGACTGGTGCTGACGTCGCGGCCTGCCGATGTGGCGCTGGCGGCGGTGCTGACCGACAGGGTTGCAGCCGGTCGCGCGATCGTATCGAGCGGCGGCAAGGTCATCGGCCGGGGCCAGGCCCGCATCACCAGTCTCCCGTCGACCGGCGACCTGCCCGACCGGTTGAGCGCGGGCCAGCTCTTCGCGCAGCTCCGCTATGGCGGCCCGGCGGATACGCTGTGGCGGCTGTTCGGGATCGAGACGATCGATATTTCCGGGCCGGTGTCGATGGGCGCCGATATCAGCGGCAGCGGCGCCAATCCCGTCATCCGTGGTTCGCTGCGATCGACCCAGGCGCGGATGGAAAGCGCGGTGACGGGTATGGTCATCAGCAACATCGCGGCGGCGGGCAGGTTCGACGGATCACGGCTGGTGATCGACAAGCTCAGCGGCCAGACACGCGGCGGCGGCACGGTCAGCGGGCGCGCGGCCTTCGACTTTGCCGCGCCACAGGGCCTGGGCATGGATGTGGCGGTGGACGCCCAGAACGCCCAATTGCTCAATCGCGACGATATCGGCGCGACGGTGACGGGGCCGCTGACCATCACCTCCGACGGCAATGGCGGCACGATCGCGGGCGACGTCCGGCTTGTGCGCGGCCGCTTCCAGCTCGGCCGGGCGGCGGCGGTGGCGACGATCCCGCAATTCCAGACGGTCGAGCTCAACCGCCCCGACGATGATGATGATCTGCGCCGCCGCGCGCCGTGGACGCTCGCGATCAAGGTGGACTCGCGCAACCAGCTTGCCGTCACCGGACTGGGGCTCGACAGCGAATGGCGCGGCAAGCTCGATCTGGGCGGTACGATCGAGAATCCCGCGATCACCGGCCGGGTGGATCTGGTCCGCGGCGGCTATGAATTTGCGGGCCGCCGCTTCGATCTCGATCGCGGCTCGATCCGCTTCCTCGGCGAAACCCCGCCGGATCCGCTGCTCGACATCACCGCAAAGGCCAATCTCAACGGCGTCAGCGCGACGATCTCGGTGACGGGTACCGGCCTGAAGCCGGAAATCCGCTTCACCAGCATTCCCGCGCTGCCCGAGGACGAGCTGTTGTCGCGGTTGCTGTTCGGAACGTCGATCACCAATCTTTCGGCGCCCGAAGCGCTGCAGCTGGCGGCGGCGGTGGGATCGCTGCGCGGCGGGGGCGGGGGCCTCAACCCGATCAACGCGGTGCGCCGGGCGGCCGGACTCGATCGCCTGCGCATATTGCCGGCCGACCCGACCATCGGCACCCGCACCGCGATTGCCGCCGGCAAATATATCGGCCGGCGCACCTATGTGGAGGTGATCAGCGACGGGCAGGGCTATTCGGCGACGCGCGTCGAATTCCAGATCACCCGCTGGCTGTCCTTGCTGTCAAGCATATCGACGATTGGGCGCCAGAGCGCGAGCGTGAAGGTGTCGAAGGATTATTAGAAGCTTCTACGATGTCAGTTCATCGGGCGATCAATGAAGACGCTCGGCGGGCTGCGCATTATGGGGCCGGAACAGCCGCCCCCGCTCGACGATCAGGATGATCGCCAGCGATGCCAGGGTGCCGAACAGAAACCCCAGATCAAGCGGCAGCGTCGAGCCTGCGAAGGACTGTCCGATCGCAAGGCCGATCAGCGTGCCGAGCGCATTGGACAGGAAGCCCTGGATCGACGAGGCGGTTCCCGCGATCGCGCCCATCGGCTCCATCGCCATCGCTCCGAAATTGGAGCCGGTCAGGCCGAACAGGAACATCATCATCGCCTGGAGCGCGACGAACACCCACAGGCTCTCATACCCCGACAATACCACGGGGATACGGAGCAGGCTCAGCAGGATCATCCCCAGCAAGGCGCCATGCGACACCATCCGCATGCCGAGTCTTTCGACGATCCGGGAGTTGACGAGGGCGGCTACGGCCATGCCCCCGGCGATCAGCGCGAACCCGATAGCGAAATATTGCGGTGCACCGAAGCTATGTTCGAATATCTGCTTGCTGCTGCTGAGAAAGCCGACCAGCCCGCCGAAAATAAGGCCGCTCGAAAGCGTGTAGCCGAGCGAATAGCGGTTCGTCAGCGTTTCGGTGGCGGCGCTCCAGATACTGCGCGGATTGATCGCGCGCCGGCGGTCGATCGGCAAGGTTTCGGGCAGGCGCAGCCATGCCCATATGGCCACGAATATGGCGAAGCCGCCAAGCAGGTAGAATATCCAGTGCCAGGGCGCGACCAGCAGCACAAGCTGTCCGATCGTCGGCGCCGCCACGGGTACGATGAGGAACGCCATGAACGCCAGCGACATTACCCGCGCCATGCGCCGTCCGGCATAGCAATCGCGGATGATCGATATACTCAGTACCCGGCTAGAGGCGGCCGAGAAGCCCTGCAGCCCGCGGGCGACGAGCAGGAGTTCGAAGCTGGCAGCGTGGGCCGCGACAAATGCCGTGACGGCATAGACCGCCATTGCGACAAGCAGCACCGGCCGCCGGCCGAAGCGATCGGCGAGCGGGCCATAGAAGAGCTGTCCGATACCGAACGTCCCCATATAGGCGACGATGACGAGCTGCTGGTGATTTTCGATCGTCACGCCCAGATCGCTGCCGATCCGGCCGAGCGCCGGCAGCATCATGTCGATGCCGAGTGCGTTGACCGCCATCAGCGACGCCATCAAGGCCACGAATTCGTGGAAGCGCAGGCCATGCGCGGCGCGATCGGAGAGGGATGTGTCGGGGGCGTTCATCAAGAAATCCTGGATAGCGAGGGCGATAGGCCGGTGCCGCCAGGCTGGCAACCCAAAGAGAAAGGGCTCCGGAGCCTGCGCCCCGGAGCCCTTTCCTGAACTGCTCTCGTGGATCAGCTCGAGAAGTACATGTCGAACTCGACGGGGCTCGGGGTCATCTCCCAGCGGGCGACTTCCGGCCATTTCAGTTCGATATAGGATTCGATCTGGTCCTCGGTGAACACGCCGCCCTTGGTCAGATAGGCGTGGTCGGCCTGCAGGCAGTTGAGCGCCTCGCGGAGCGAACCGCAGACGGTGGGAACCTCGGCCAGCTCTTCCGGCGGAAGATCATAGAGGTTCTTGTCCATCGCCTCGCCCGGATGGATCTTGTTCTCGATCCCGTCGAGGCCGGCCATCAGCAGCGCCGCATAGCAGAGATACGGATTGGCCATCGCGTCGGGGAAGCGGAACTCGACGCGCTTCGCCTTGGCGCCAGCGCCATAGGGGATGCGGCACGAGGCCGAACGGTTGCGCGCCGAATAGGCAAGCAGCACCGGCGCCTCATAGCCCGGCACCAGCCGCTTGTAGCTGTTGGTGGTCGGGTTGGTGAAGGCGTTGAGCGACTTGGCGTGCTTGATCACGCCGCCGATGAAGTACAGGCACATGTCCGACAGACCGGCATAGCCATTGCCCGCGAACAGCGGCTTGTTCTTATCCCAAATCGAGATGTGGGTATGCATGCCCGAGCCGTTATCTTCCTTGATCGGCTTCGGCATGAAGGTGACGGTCTTGCCGTAAGCGGCGGCGACCTGCCAGCAGACATATTTGTAGATCTGCATGCGATCGGCGGTGGTGACGAGCGTGCCGAAGGTCAGGCCCAGCTCATGCTGCGCCGCGGCCACCTCATGGTGATGCTTGTCGCAGGGCAGGCCCATTTCGAGCATGGTCGAAACCATCTCGGCGCGGATGTCGACGGCGCTGTCGACCGGGGCGACCGGGAAATAGCCGCCCTTGGCGCGCGGACGATGACCCAGGTTGCCGCCTTCGAGCGGCTTGCCGGTGTTGGTCGGCAGCTCGATATCGTCGAGCTTGTAATAGCTCGAATTATAGGTGGTATCGAACTGGACGTCGTCGAACATGAAAAACTCGGCCTCAGGGCCGACATAGACGGTGTCGCCGATACCGATCGACTTCACATAGGCCTCGGCGCGCTTCGCGGTCGAGCGCGGGTCGCGGGCGTAGAGCTCACCGGTCGATGGCTCGACGATGTCGCAGACCAGGATCAGCATCGGGGTGGCCGAGAAGGGATCGATCCAGACCGCGTCGAGATCCGGCTTCAGGATCATGTCCGATTCGTTGATGGCCTTCCAGCCTTCGATCGAGGAGCCGTCGAACATGAAGCCGTCGGTCAGCTCGTCCTCGCCGACCACGACCGAGCACATCGTCAGATGCTGCCACTTGCCCTTGGGATCGGTGAAACGAAGATCGACCCACTCGATCTCCTTGTCCTTGATCATCTTCAGAACGTCAGCGGGCTTGTTCGCCATATGCCTTGCCTTCCCCGTAAGAAATCCGTGTGAATATTCGGGCGTCGTTGCGCCCGCTCCTTGCTGTGCAGCGCAGCGCGATCAGATCGCGTCCGCGTCCCTCTCTCCAGTCCGGATACGAACCGCGCTCTCGACCGGCAGGATGAAGATCTTGCCGTCGCCGATGCGACCCGTCTGCGCTGCCGCGGCGATCGCCTCGACCACCCGATCGGCCAGGCTGTCCTCGACGACGACCTCCAGCTTCACCTTGGGCAGGAAGTCGACGACATATTCCGCACCGCGGTACAGCTCGGTATGTCCCTTCTGCCGGCCGAAACCCTTGGCTTCGGTGACAGTGATGCCGGAAACGCCCACTTCGTGGAGGGCTTCCTTGACCTCATCAAGCTTGAACGGCTTGATGATCGCTTCGATTTTTTTCACCTGTGCCCTCCCCGGCCAGCGCATTAGCGGGCCTTCAATAAGCGTGCCAAAGCGCGAGTCGCAAGGACGCTGGAATGCTTCTAGGCGATAATCTGCCGCGATGCCGCAAAAGACGGCATCTATTGGCAACATGCCTTAAAAACAGGCAGTTCTTGCCCTGCAATTGATCGGGCGGACTCGGGCGGACCGCACCGCTCAAGTATAGGGCGGACTGTGCAGTCCCCTGGGACTTGTCGTGAAGATCTCGCAGCCATCTTCGGTGATGCCGATCGAATGTTCGAACTGCGCCGACAGCGACCGATCGCGCGTTACCGCCGTCCAGCCGTCGTCGAGCAGCTTCACATCGGGGCGGCCGATGTTGATCATCGGTTCGATCGTGAAGAACATGCCTGGGCGCAGTTCCGGGCCGGTGCCCGGGCGGCCGACATGGACGACCTCCGGCGCATCATGGAATACGCGGCCCAGGCCATGGCCGCAGAAATCGCGGACCACGCCATAGCGATGCTTTTCCGCGTGCCGCTGGATCGCGAAGCCGATATCGCCGAGCCGGTTGCCCGGCCTGGCCTGCTCGATCCCGAGCATCAGGCATTCATAGGTGACGTCGACAAGCCTGCGCGCCTTGATGCCGACATCGCCGACCAGAAACATGCGGCTGCTGTCGCCATGCCAGCCGTCAAGCAGGGGGGTGACGTCGATATTGACGATATCGCCGTCCTTCAGCGTCCGGTCGCCGGGAATGCCGTGGCAGACGACATGGTTGATGCTGATGCAGCTGCTATGGGTATAGCCGCGATAATGCATCGTGGCGGGGACGGCGCCGCCCGCGATCGTCATGTCGTGGACGATCCGGTCCAGTTCCTGGGTTTCGACCCCCGGCACGACATGGGGGGCCAGCGCATCGAGTATCTCGGCGGCGAGGCGCCCGGCGGCGCGCATACCGGCGAATCCCGCTGGCCCGTGCAGCTTGATCGCGCCGGAGCGGGGGTTGGAGGCGGTGGTCTCGTCAGCGGTGATGTAGGTCGTCATCGGGTTCATATATGTCAGAATAGTGTGATTTGCGAGCCCGCGCATGACGCTTCCACAGCGCGCGATCCCGCACTATGGGACATGCTATGACCACGCCGGAACAACAGGCCGAAGCGCCGGACCGTATCTGGAAAGCCGCCCTGCTGGTGATCGGCGACGAGATATTGTCCGGCCGTACCCAGGACAGAAATGTCGCCCAGGTCGCGTTGTGGCTGAATCTGCAGGGCATCAGGCTGGCCGAGGTGCGCGTCGTACCCGACGATCTGGGGCTGATCGGTGAGGCGGTGCTGCAGCTGAAGGCGCGCAACGATTATCTGTTCACGACCGGCGGGATCGGCCCGACGCACGACGACATCACCGTCGACGCGATCGCCGCCGCGCTGGGCGTGCCGGTGGTGATCCACCCCCGCGCGCGCGCCGTGCTCGACGAATATTATGCCACGCGCGGCGGGCTGACCGACGCGCGGCTGCGCATGGCCAGGGTGCCGGACGGCGCCGAGCTGATCGAGAATCGCGTGTCGGGCGCGCCGGGCATCCGGATCGGCAACATCTTCATTCTCGCGGGCGTGCCGCATATCGCCGGGCTGATGCTGGAGGCGCTGTCGAACCAACTGGAAGGTGGCCTGCCGCTGCTGTCGCGCACGATCGGTTGCTGGGTGCCCGAAAGCGAGGTGGCGGACCTGCTGCGCGAGACCGAAAAGGCGCATGCCGGTTCGCAGATCGGCAGCTATCCGCTGTTCCGCGAGGGTAAGGTCGGCGCCAATTTCGTCGTGCGGTCCACCGATCGCACGACGATGGACCGCTGCATCGCGGCGATCGGCATCGGGCTGACGTCGCTGGGCTATGAGGCCTTTGACGAGGGCATCTGAACCTCGTCCCGCACCCGACGGGTAAAGGCGAGACAGAGGAAGGCGGCGAAGGCGAAGGCCGAGGCGATCACGAAAGCCGCCCCCGGGAAATAGACGGGCGCCTGCGGACCGGTGAACCAGGCCAGGGCCGGATTGAGCAGCAGCGGCGCGGCGATGGCACCGATCGCGTTGAGGCTGCCGATGAAACCCTGCATCTCGCCCTGCGCATCGGCGGGGGCGCGCTTCGACATGAGGGCCGTGACCGAAGGCTGCACGAGCGCCTGCAGCGCCGTCATCACGATCATGGTCAGTCCGAACCAGGCATAAGGCACGGCCGCATAGCCGAGATAGCCGACCGCCGCGACGGAGACCCCGATCATCGCGGTGCGCCGCTCGCGCAGCCGCCGGATCACCGGGCCGAGCACCACGCCCTGGACGATGAGCATCGACAGGCCGGCCAGCGCCAGCGAGATGCCGATCATCCGGTTCGACCAGCCATATTGGGCGATCGCGAAATAGGCCCAGGTGGCCGGATAGACCATCGAGGCGACGTTCCAGAGCAGCAATATGCCCGCCAGCCCCAGCACGCCGCGCAGCTTGCGCGCCGCGAGCAGCGCCCCGACCGGATTGGCACGGGCGAGGCTGAACGGGCGGCGGTTCTCACGCGGCAATGTCTCTGGGAAGAAGAACAGGCCGAACAGGAAATTGGCGGCCGAGAAGGCCGCCGCCGCATAGAAGGGCATGCGATGCCCAAACTCGCCGAGCAGACCGCCGATCGCGGGGCCGATGATGAAGCCCAGCCCGAAGGCGGCGCCGACCAGCCCGAAGCGCTTGGCGCGTTCCTCCGGCGGGGTGATGTCGGCCAGCGCGGCGGTCGCCGGGCCGAACGATGCGCCGAACACGCCTGCGATCAGCCGTCCGACGAACAGCCAGGCGAGGGTAGGGGCGAAGCCCATCACCACATAGTCGACGGCCAGCCCGGCCAGCGCCAGCAGCAACACCGGCCGGCGCCCGAAGCGGTCGCCGAGATTGCCGGCGAGCGGACCGCAGAGGAATTGCATCAACGCATAGGCGACGGCGATCCAGCCGCCCATCCGGGTCGACTCCGCCAGGTCGAGCCCGCCGACCTCCATCACCAGGCGCGGCAGCACCGGGATGATGATGCCGAAGCCGATCGCATCAATCAATATGGTCGCGACGATGAAGACCGTCGCGTTGCTCCGGCCCCGCTGTGAAACCGACATGTTGTGACTCTCTGGTCCCGAATCCCGGCGCCGGGAGGCGGAGCCGTGCCCGCTTCATCGTCGCTCGCATGGCAAAAGACAAGGATGACGGCGGCGCCGGCTTCGTCCATGAAGGACTGGCATAAGGGGAGCTTTCCTATGGCCCGTATCATCATCGCCTATATCTCGACCCTGCTGGTCTTTTCCGCGGTCGACGCCGTGTGGCTGACCAATTCGGCCGACCTGCTCTACCGGCCCATATTGGGGCCGATCCTGTTGCCCGAGTTCCGACTTGCCCCGGCAATCATCTTCTACCTGCTCTATATAGCGGGCCTGCTCTATTTCGCGGTGCTGCCGGGCCTGCGCGACGGCCTGTGGCGGACCGCGCTGATCAAGGGCGGCCTGTTCGGCTTCTTCGCCTATGCGACCTATGACCTGACCAATCAGGCGACCCTGATCATCTGGTCGACGAAGATCACCGTCGCGGACATGATCTGGGGCACCTTCGTATCGGGTGCGAGCGCGGCGGGCGGCTGCCTGATCACCGCCAGGCTGAGCAAGGCGGCGGCGTGAAAATAGAGGGTGGCTGCCATTGCGGGCTGGTGCGGTTCGAGGCGGAGATCGGCGACGAGCCGATCGAGGTGCTGGACTGCAACTGCTCGATCTGTTCGATGACGGGCTATCTCCACCTGATCATCCCAGACACGCGCTTCCGCCTGCTCGAAGGGCAGAAGGACACGACCACCTATCGCTTCGGCAGCGGCCGGGCGCGGCACATCTTCTGCTCGCAATGCGGGATCAAGAGCTTCTACCGCCCGCGATCGCACCCCGAGGGGATCAGCATCTCGCTGCGCTGCATCGACGGCTGGCAGGATCTCGACGTGGCGATCACACCGTTCGAGGGTCGCGACTGGGGGCGGGGCGAGACTGTGCCGGGGCTTTAGCCGACACGTTCGAAGCGCACCGTCCGGCCGGGGACATCGACCGCCGCAAGCCGGAGGTCGAGCCGGGCGCCGGGCTCGATACCGGTGCCGGTGACGCGGCCCACCACGGGGAGCGCGCACAGCTGGACCTTCGCACCCTTGTCGTCGGCTTCGGTCGCGACAGCCGGGAAAGTCGTGCCGATCTCGCCGGACAGCAGGACGGCCTCGGCAAGATCGACGACCGCCCGCTCGATCCGGCCGGACAGCGCGCCCGATCGCGCCATCACCGCCGGTAGCTTCGCGAAGGCCTCTTCGACGGTCGCGGACGGCGGGCGACCATTGGCGACGTCCAGCGCCGCCCGCACGACATAGCGATCGGCCAGGCGACGCAGCGGCGCGGTAGCATGGGCATAGGTCGCCGCCATCGCCGCATGCCAGGGGATGATCCCCTCGCGGAACGGGGCATAGGCCGCGCCCGGCCCCGCGCGCCGGATCGCCAGCATCAGCCGCGCCTGGGCCGGATCAGCCGAATCGAGCCGCCGTTCGAGCTGTTCGAGGGTCATTTCCGCCGGCCAGGCGATGCCCAGTGCGACGGCGGCGAGGCGAAGTTTCGCCACGGCCCGCTCATCCGGCTCGGCCATTACCCTGAACAGGCCGGTGCGATGGGCCTGCAGCATCGCCGCGACCGCCATGTTGGTGGCGAGCGACAGCGCCGCATTGGCATCCTCCGACGCCAGGCGCGGGCGGAAGGCGAGATCGAAGCCGCCATCGGGCAGCATCACCACCTCCTGCTCGGGCGGATCGACCCGCACCGCCCCGCGCGCCGCCTCGGCCGCCTGGATGCGCCGGGCCAGATCGGCGAAGGCGGGCGGCAGCTGATCGGCAGTCACACTGTCATAGGCCAGCTTGGCGCGGCTGCGGATGATCGCGCGCTCCACGCCGTCGAGCCGCACCTCGCCCGCCGGATCGACGCGGACCGTGAACACCACCGCCGGTCGCGGTCCAGAGGGGAGCAGGCTGGCGGCATTCTCGCTGAGGATCGGCGGATAGAGGCCTGCCTTGCCGTCGGGCAGATAGAGCGTCTCGCCGCGCCGCCACGCCTCGACATCGATCGCATCGCCGTCGCTGACGAACCAGGCGACATCGGCGATGGCATAATGGAGCAGAAGATCGCCGCCGCTCGCCTCGATCGCGAAGGCCTGGTCGAGATCGGTCGAGCTGGCCGGATCGAGCGTGACGAAGGACAGGGCGCTACGGTCGACATGATCGGCGGGCACACGCCGCGCCGCCGCCTCCGCAGCTGCGATCACCGCTGGCGGAAAGCCATCGGGCACCGCGAATTCGGCCCTTATGCCGGACAGACCCCTGGCCAGGGCGTGGCGGGGATCGGCAATCACCTTCATCGTACGGCCTTACAACGGCGCGTGACGATCCGAAAAGCCCCCGTGCCAAAAGGGCAACTCGATCCGGGCGTGGAACAAGTTTTGGGTCAGCCGGTTTTGCGGCGATGGACAGATGCCAGAACCCCGCCACCGCCGACAGAGCCGCCCCGTGCCGGCCCTTCGGCGTCCGATCCTGAACATGGCCGCCACGCGTCTTCGCATGATCGCCGTCGGCGTAGCGGGCACGGCGCTCGTCGTGCCGCTGCTGCTGGCGGCCGCGCCGGTGAGCCCGTTCAGGACGATGCTCGAAGATCGGATGAGCGCCGGCTTTGGCAGCCGGGTGACGATCGCCTCGCTGGATCGCCTCGACCGGTTCTCCTTCGCGCCGCGCGTGCGGGTCGGCGGGATCGTCGTCGGCCAGCCCAGCTGGGCGGGGCGCGGCGACATGCTGCGGATCGACCGGCTGGAGATGGAGGTGCCGGTCCTACCGTTGCTGATCGGCAAGGTCAGGCCGCGCGCCGTGACGCTCGACGGCGTCGAGGCCGATCTGCTGCGGTCCAAGGCCGGGCGGGAGAATTGGCGTGGCCGGCCCAAGGGCGCGGGCGGAGGAGCGCCGCCGATGATCGCGGGCCTGCGCGACGCGCATATCCGCTACCGCGATTTCAAGCGGGACCGCAGCCTCGATGTCCGTGCCGCGATCGACGGGGCGGGGCTGCGGCTGTCGGGCCAGGGCCTCGTGCGCGATGCTGCCGTACACATCACGGCGAAGGGCGGGCCGATGCGGCCCGGCCGCTGGCCGTTCGCCGTACGGCTGAGCGGGCGGGCGATCGACTTCCACGCCGCGGGCACGATGGACGCGCCGCTCGACCTGAGCCGGCTGGACGCGCGGATCGCCGCGCGCGCCGACAACATGACCTATATCGATGCGATCGTCGAAGCAGGCCTGCCCGCCACCCAGCCGGTGCGGTTGACCGCGACAGTCCGGCGCGACCGGCCCGACTGGACGGTCCGGGCGCTGGCCGGCACGATCGGCCGTTCGGATATTCGCGGCAGCGCGACGATCCGCAAGCGCGACGGACGGCATCGGATCGATGGCAGCATCGCAGCGCGGCGCTTCGACTTCGACGATCTGGCCGACGCGCGGGGCCGCGCCATAGCCGCCGCGAAGCGTGCCCGGTTCGGCGAGCGGATCTTCCCCGACACGGCGATCGACCTCGACAATGTCGCCCGGACCGATGGCAGGCTGGCCTTCCATGTCGATCGACTGCTGTGGCCGGGCCCGTCGCCGCTGCGCACGCTGGACGGCACGCTGACGATCGAACGGAGCCTGCTCCATGTTCCCGATCTCCGGATCGGACTGACCCACGGGACGCTCGCCGGCGGGCTGACGGTCGATCAGCGGCGGCGCGGCCCGGTGTTCACCGCCGATCTGCGCCTGCGCGGCGCGCGGCTTGCCGATTTCGCGCCGGCGATGGGGTTCGATGCCCCGCTGTCGGGGCGCCTCAAGCTCGAAGGACCGGGAAAGACGATACGGGCGGCGATCGGCCGATCGACCGGTCGGATCGCTCTCGTCGCGCGGGACGGCGTGCTGCCGGACAAGGCCGCGACCCTGATGGGCCAGGAGCTGGGCGGCATATTCAAGAGCGACACAGCACAGGCCCGGCTGCGCTGCATCGTCGTGCGCCTCGACGCCCGGGACGGGATCGCGAGGGCCAATCCGATCATGCTCGACAGTTCCCGCGCGGTGACGCGCGCTGAAGGTCGGCTGTACCTGGCGGACGAACGGATCGCGCTGAGCGTGCAAGGCACCCCGAAACAGGGCGATACATTGCGCATCGCGGGCGCGATCCGGGTAGGCGGCACGATCAAGGCGCCGGAGATAGGGCTGTCCGAGGGCGGTGGCGTCATCGGCACATTGCTCAAGAGCGTCGGCCGGGCGATGGACGGCAAGGCCGAACCGGTGGCCGCCGATCAGGACTGCGCCGGCCTCGCCGCGCGGGCGATGGCCGGCTGAGGCGGGATCAGCCCGCGGGCTTCAGCCGGTAGTGGCTGACCGCCCAGGGCACGCCGCCCTTGTGGCCGAACAGCCCGGCGGTCGCGAGGAAGAAGAGCCGCCAGCGGCGTTCCCACAGCTTCGCGTCCTTGCCATAGGTCTGGCGGAAGATGTCGGCGATGGCGGGCTGGTTGGCGTCGAACCGCGCCAGCCAGTCAAAGGCGGTGCGGGCATAATGCCGGCCGTTCCAGCGCCATTCCTCCTCGACGGCGAACAATTCGGGGAAATGGCGGAGCAGGCTGTGGCTGGGCATGATCCCGCCGGTGAAGAAATGCTGCGCGATCCAGTCCGCCTTGTCGGCATGATCGAAGCGGTAGCTGGCCTTGTCATGGGTGAAGATGTGGATGAACAGATAGCCGTCGGGCTTCAGCCAGCCCTTCACCCTGGTCAGCAGCGCCTCCCAGTTCGACATATGCTCGAACATCTCGACCGATACGACGCGATCGAACCGCGCGTCGGCCTGGAAATCGTTCATGTCGCAGGTGACGACCGTCAAATTGGTCGAGCCCTGCGCGGCGGCGAGCTTCTCGATATGCTGGCGCTGGCCGTGTGAATTGGAGACGGCGGTGATGCGCGCGTTCGGATAGCGCGCCGCCATGTAGAGGCTGAGCGAACCCCAGCCGCAGCCGAGCTCCAATATCTCCTGCCCATCCTCCAGCTTCGCATGGTCGGCGGTCTGGGCGAGCGCGGCCTCCTCGGCCTCGGCGATCGTCGTCTCCGGCCCCGCATAATAGCAGCAGCTATATTTACGGCGCGGGCCGAGGCAGAGATCGAAGAAGGATGCCGGCACCTCATAATGCTGGGCATTGGCCTCGTCGGTGTGCACCGCGATGGGGAAGTCCTTCATGGTCCGGGCGAAGGCCTCCGTATTGTCGGGTTCGCGCGCCAGCTTGCGGCCCGTCCGCCCGACGAGAAATTCGACCCCAGCGAGCGTGACGGCGTCGGGAAGCGGCAGCCGTTCGACGGCTGCGGTGGCGGCGGCGATGATATCCATGGAGGTGATCCGTCAGTTTTTGCGCGGCGGCAGTGGAAAGAAGGCGCTCGTGCGCGCCATATAGGCCCTGAAGGCATCGCCCCGGCTCTTGAGCATATGCGCTTCGAGCGGCGGGATGCCGGAGACATGGACGAGCAGCCAGTACATCAGCAGCGGCCCGATCAGCGAGAGCCAGACCTGCCACCAGCCGCCGGCGCCAAAGCTGCCGAGGGGGGAGATGGCGATGACCGGATAGGCGACCCAGCCGAGCCATTCGAAGAAATAGTTCGGATGGCGCGACCACGCCCACAGGCCGGTGTCGCAGACCTTGCCATGATTGGTCTTGTCGGCGGCGAAGGCGCGCAGCTGCCGGTCGGCGATGCCTTCGCCCGCCACGGACGCGAGCAGGAGCGCGAGCCCGATCCAGTCGGTGATCGCGAAGGCGGGGCCGGGGCGGTGCGCCGCGGCATAGACGGTGACGACGAGGCCGACCCCGCACAGTGCCTGGATCTGGAGAAAGAGGAACAGCCGGGGCTGGAAGCGCTTGCCCCATTCGCGGCGGAGATCGGCGTAGCGGGGATCCTCATAGGTGGCGCCCGCCGTGCGCGCGAGGATGTGGAAGCCCAGCCGCATCGACCAGAAGCCCACCATCCCCGCAACCAGCCAGCGCCGCTCGTCCGGGCCTTCACCCAAGACGAAGAGCGTGACGATCAACCCGCCGATCCCGATCGCGAAGGACCAGAAGCAGTCGGCCCAGCCCGATTGCTTCGTCGGGATCTGCACCGCCCAGGCGGCCATCATCATCGCCGACAGGACGATCGATGCGACGATGATGCTGTTGATTGCAGTCATAAGCCCCCTGTGCCCCTTGGCCTGTCCTAGCCCTATACGGCCGCCGAGGCCAAGCCGTTGCAACAGGTCGATCATCGGAAGCGCCGCAAGATTTCACATTGCGCTTTCGGGCATGGGCCTTAGCAGGAAGGACAGGGCACGGCGCGCAACCCGCTGGCCCCGGCCGCCGTATCTTCGGCCGAGGCAGATGAGGTCGACGCGATGACGGGGAAGTGGGCATGACGAATATCCGCAAGGGGCAGCGGATCGCCGTGATCGGCAGCGGGATCAGCGGGCTTTCGGCGGCCTGGCTGCTCGCGAAGCAGAATGACGTCGTGTTGTACGAGGCGGAGAACCGGCCCGGCGGGCACACCCGCACGATCGATGTGGACATGGCCGACGGATCGACCCTGGGCGTCGACACCGGCTTCATCGTCTATAATGACCGCACCTATCCGAACCTGATCGCGATGTTTGAGCATCTCGACGTCGCCTGCCGCGTGACCGACATGAGCTTCGCGGTGTCGCTGGACGACGGAAAGCTGGAATATGCCGCCGGGGATCGCATCTGGCAGCTCTTCGCACAGCCTTCGAACCTCTTTTCGCGGCGCTTCTGGTCGATGCTGCGCAACCTCGTCCGTTTCTATCGCGAGGCGGCGGCGGGGATTGGCGGCTTCGGCGACATGACCCTGGGCCAGATGCTCGAACAGGGCCGCTATGGCGATGCCTTCCGCGACGATCATCTGCTGCCGATGGCGGCGGCGATCTGGTCCGCGCCCGCGCAGCTGCTGCTCGACTATCCGGCCGAGGCCTTTGTGCGTTTCTGCGACAATCACGGCCTGCTCAACCTGGGCAGTCGCCCGAAATGGCGCACCGTGATCGGCGGCAGCCGCAGCTATGTCGACAAGCTGCTCGCGGATTTCGCGGGCGAGCTGCGGCTGGGAACGCCGGTCGCCAGCGTCGAACGCAAGGGCGGGCAGGTGATCATTACCGACGCGGCCGGCAATCCCGATCGCTTCGACGAGGTGGTGATCGCGACGCATGGCAATCAGGCGCTGGCGATGCTCGCCGATCCCAGCCCGGCCGAGCGCGAACTGCTCGGCGCGTTCCGCTACAGCACCAACATGGTCGTCCTGCACGATGATCCCGCGCTGATGCCGAAGCGCCGGGCGCTGTGGGGCGCGTGGAATTATTTCGGACGCCGCCATGCCAATGACGCGACCGGCGACCTGTGCGTCAGCTACTGGATGAACCGGCTGCAGGGATTCGAGACGAAACGGCCGCTGATCGTCACGCTCAACCCCAACCGTGCGATCGGCGCGGGGCATGAGATCAACCGGGCGAGCTTCGAGCATCCGATCTTCGATCATGGCGCGCTCGATGCGCAGCGGCGCATCTGGGCGATCCAGGGGCAGCGCAACAGCTTCTACTGCGGTGCGCATTTCGGTGCGGGCTTCCATGAGGACGGGCTCCAGTCCGGCCTGGCCGTCGCCGAGATGCTGGGCGCGACGCGGCCATGGACGGTGGCCAATCCCAATGGCCGGCTGGCGATGGAGCTCGCCCCGGCGAAAGAAGCCGCCGCGTGAAATCGGCCATCTACGCGGGAGAGGTCTTCCATCGCCGCTTCCGCCCGCGCGCCCACACGCTGCGCTACAGCCTGTTCCAGTGCCTGTTCGACCTCGACGAGATCGACCGGGTATCCCAGCGCTGCCGCCTCTTCTCGCGCAATCGCTGGAATCTCTTTTCCTTCCACGACCGCGACTATGGCGATCGTTCCGGCGCGCCGCTGCGCCCGCAGATCGAGGCGCTGGTGCGCCGCACCGGGCAGGAACCCGATGGCGGCCCGATCCGTTTGCTGACGATGCCCCGCATGCTCGGCCATGTCTTCAACCCGCTGTCGGTGTGGTTCTGCCACCGCCGCGACGGCAGCCTGGCGACGATCATCTATGAAGTGACCAACACGTTCAGGGAGCGGCACAGCTATGTGATTCCGGTGGAGGCGGGGCAGGGCGCCGCGGCGCTGATCCGCCAGACATGCGACAAGGCCTTCTATGTCTCCCCCTTCATGGACATCGACATGCGCTATGACTTCACGGTCGAGCCGCCGATGGAGAAGACCCGCGTGGTCGTGGCCGGCGCCGATGGCGGCGGGCCGCTGATCGTCGCCGCCTTCCAGGGCGATCGCCGGGAGCTGGGCGACGGCGCGCTGGTCGCCGCGTTCCTGCGCCACCCGCTGCTCAGCCTGAAGGTGGTGGCGGGCATCCATGTCGAGGCGCTGTGGCTGTTCCTCAAGCGGATCGGCGTTCGCCGCCATGTGCCGTCGGGCGGTGACGGCTATTCGATCGTCGCGGCGGCATGAGCGTCGCCTTCCGCCGGGAAAGCGACGAGGAGCATCTCGAACCCAAATTCGAGCTGCCGATCCCGCCCGGCCCCAATCTCGTCACCGAACGCGGCGCGACCCTGATCGCGGCGAAGGTTTCCGAATGGGAAGCGAAGGTCGCTGCCGCCCAGGCCGAGGGCGCGGCCGACGAGGCGATCAAATCGCTCAAGCGCGACCTGCGCTACTGGAACACCCGCCACGCGACGATGGAGGTCCAGCCCGCCGCCGATGGCGAGGAAGCCGCCTTCGGCACCAGGGTGCGCTACCGCCTCAACGGCAAGGAGAATGCGGTGAGCATCGTCGGCGACGATGAGGCCGACCCGGCGGCGGGGCTGATTTCATTCAGTTCGCCGCTGGCGCGCGCACTGATCGGGGCGGGCGAGGGGGATTTCGCCGATTTCGGTGGGAAAGCCGATGCGATCGAGGTGCTGGGGGTGGCGGTGCTGTAGGTTTGGGCAGCGGCTTCCGCGGATTGCGGACATTGCGTTTCGCGGGATGGGATGCAAACACTTCCATATGTCCCGCTCGCTTTTCATTGTTGTTCTGGTTGCATGCGGAATCCGCGAGATATTCATATGGCTCGGCTACAGCCGGATAGTGGGGACAGCGATAGCGGTAGTCGTGATGATCGGTATCCTCGCTGGGATTTTTCGCCGGAAGCCCAAGGTTTAGTCCGGCGAACTGGGCGCATTCCACCCCATTGTCGCCACGCCGCACTCATGGCATCGCAGCCCGGCGATCTGAAAGCTGCGACATGAACCCTGCTCCCGATCTTGCCATCCGCATGCGCCGCGCCGCGTTCAACCGCGCGCTGGCGGACGCGGACCTTGCCGCGATCGGCCCGATTCTCGCGCCCAACGCCATTCTCGTCGCGGGCACGGACAGCGCCGTCATCGCCGGGCGCAAGGCGCAGCTGCAGGCGTGGAAGCGCGAGTTCGCCGCCGTCGGGCGGACGATCTACACCCGCACGCCGGACAGCATCGAGGCGTCGGAGATCGCGCCGATCGCGCTCGAACATGGCCAGTGGCACGGTGTGAGCGTCGATGGAGCGCCGCTGGCTTCGGGGAGCTACACCGCGAAATGGCGGCTGATGGGGGCAGATTGGGTAATCGAGGCCGAACTGTATCTTACGCTGGCCTGAGCGTCAGCGCCGGTTCTTCGCGATATTGGATGCCGCCGCCGCGCGGATCAGGGCCTTCAACGCATCGCCGTCGATCGTCTCGCCTTCGGCGATGTCGATCGCCCGGCGGACATTGCCGTCGAGGCTTGCATTGAACAGGCCGGTCGGATCGTCGAGCGCGGCGCCCCGCGCGAAGGTCAGCTTCACGAGCTTGCGATAGGTTTCACCGGTGCAGATGATGCCGGCATGTTCCCAGGTCGGCACGCCGCGCCACTTCCAGTCCTCGACAATATCGGGATCGGCCTCGCGGATCAGCGCGCGGATGCGGGCGAGGGTTTCGCCGCGCCAGTCGCCGAGTTCGGCGATCCGCTCGTCGATCAGCTCCGACGGGGTCCTGGGGCTGTCGCTCAATGGCGGTCCTTCGCGTGGTTCGGTCCCTGCCTAGGCGATACCGCGGCGCGCGGGAAGGCCCGGCTCTCGCCTCGGCAATGCGCGGTCCCGCGCCGCACGGCCCGCACTATATTTCGCCCGCCGCTTCCAATTCCGGCCGTTTGCGCCTATCTAGGATGCATCGCTGGCCTGAATTTCGTAGGCGCCACCGGCTGAGAGACCATCGTGCTCCCGCTTACGACGCAGGAGCGAAATATGGATCTCAACAGGCTTCTGTTCGATCACCAGATAGCATTGATGCGCGCCGCGGCGACCCGCTGCACGGATGCGCTCGCCGCGCATCTGAACGATGCGGCGGACCATGCCGGGCTGATCGTCGCGCTGCGCGACAGGATGGGCGCGACCGCGCCGATGCCGCTGCCGTGCAGCTGAGCATATCCCACCGCACGACCTATCGCTATGCCCGGCCGGTCAGCCTGCTGCCGCACCGGATGATGCTGTGCCCGCGCGGCCAATATGACCTGCGGCTGATGGCGACCTTCCTGACCTGTTCGCCCTCCGCCCATATCGAATGGACGCAGGACGTGTTCGGCAACCTAATCGCCACCGCGACCTTCCCCGACATGGCCGATACGCTGATCATCGACAGCCGGATCACCGTCGACCAGTCGGCGACGGCGTGGCCGGTCTTCCGGATCGCGCCGTCGGCGCACAGCTATCCCTTTTCCTACAGCGACGACGATGCCGCCGACCTGGGGCCGCTGCGCCAGCCCAATCATCGCGACGAAGGCGGCGCGCTGGCGGACTGGCTGGCGCGGTTCCGCAGTGCCGGGCCGACCGACACGCTGACCCTGCTGAAGGACATCAACGCCGCCGTCCATGGCGGCTTCGCCTATCGCACCCGCGAGGAGGAAGGCACCCAGGCCCCGGCCGAGACGCTGCGTCTGGCGAGCGGTTCCTGCCGCGATCTCGCCACGCTGTTCATGGAGGCGGTACGC
>CAZJXG010000037.1:0-15519 GCA_964549965.1 uncultured Sphingomonas sp.
ATTTCAGCCGCAGCGTGCCGTCCAGCAGCTTGGGGCTCTGGATGAAGGTGTTGCGATGGAGGCCGCCCAGCCGCGCGAATTCGGCCTTCTCCAGTCCGGGAATGGTACGGAACAGCCGCACCTGTTCGGCATGTTTCAGCTTGGTCTGGAAGCCGACGATGTTCCACAGCGTGCCCAGCGCATTGTCCTGTCGCAGCTGGACCACCGCATAGGGCCATCGCCCGGTGCGCGGATTGTCGAGGCCCACCGGCTTCATCGGCCCATAGCGCATCGTGTCGATCCCGCGCTCCGCCATCACCTCGATCGGCATGCAGCCGTCGAAATAGGGGGTGTCCTTTTCCCAGTCCTTGAACGCGGTCTTGTCGCCGTCGATCAGCGCCTGATGGAAGGCCAGATACTGTTCCTTGTCCATCGGGCAGTTGATGTAGTCCTTCGTCTCGCCCTTGTCCCAGCGCGAGGCCATCCACGCGATATCCATGTCGATCGAATGATGGTGGACGATCGGGGCGATCGCATCGAAGAAGGCCAGCGCATCGGCGCCGGTCGCCTCGCCGATCGAGCCCGCCAGCGACGTGGCGGTGAGCGGGCCGGTCGCGACGATGACGGGGCCGTCCGCCGGCAAGGCGTCGATCCGCTCGCGGACCAGCTCGATATTGGGATGGGCTTCGATCGCGCGGGTGACGCCTTCGGCATAGCCTTCGCGGTCGACCGCCAGCGCCGATCCCGCCGGCACCCGATGGGCATCGGCGGTCCTGAGGATCAGCGATCCCAGCGCCCGCATCTCGGCATGGAGCAGCCCTACCGCATTATGCGGATCGTCCGATCGGAAGCTGTTCGAACAGACCAGCTCGCCAAGGCTGTCGGTCTGGTGGGCCGGCGTGGCTTCGACGCCGCGCATCTCCGACAATCGCACCCTGATGCCGGCCTCGGCCAGCTGCCACGCGGCTTCCGATCCGGCGAGCCCGCCGCCGATGATGTGTATCTGATGCGTCATGCGTGGCGCTTTAGGCCGGACCGCGATCAAGTAAAAGCCCGCGCCGCCGAGGCGGCGGTGCGATCACTCAACCGTTTCGAGCCCAAGCCAGCGCGCCATCTCGATCAGCTCCTGCGCCAGTTCGTCGCGGGTTCCGGCCGGTGCTTCGGCTTCAAGGTGCGTCGATTGGACGCGCAGCACCGATGCCTGCCGGTCGGCCTTGAGGTCGACCCGCGCGACAAGCCGGGCGCCGAGCAGGAACGGCAGGACATAATAGCCATATTGGCGCTTTTCGGCCGGGGTGTAGATCTCGATGCGATAGCGGAAATCGAACAGTCGTTCGGTCCTCGCCCGTTCCCAGATCAGCGGATCGAACGGGGCGAGCAGTGCGCGTGCCGTGATCTGGCGCGGGTGCCGGGCGTCGCGGTGGAGCCAGGCCGGATGGCGCCAGCCGTCGACGGTGGCGGGCAGCAGCAGGCCCTCCTCGGCCAGCGCCAGCACCGCCTGCCGCGTCTCGGCGACGCCGGTGCGGAAATAGTCGCGCAGGTCGGTTTCGGTGGCGACGCCCATGGCGCGGGCGGCGCGGTCGACCAAAGCGCGATGGGCATCGGCCTTGGTCGGCGTGGGCAGCGCTAGGATGTTGGCGGGGATCACCCGCTCGGTCAGGTCATAGACCCGCTCGAAGCTGCCCCGGCGGGTGGCGGTGGTGATGTGGCCCGCCCAGAACAGCCATTCGAGCCGGCGCTTGCTGTCGCCCCAGGCCCACCAGCCGCTGCGGCTCTTCTCCTCGGTAAAGTCGGAGGCGCCGAGCGGACCTTCGGCGCGGATGCGATCGAGCACCGTCTCGGCCTCGGCCCGTCGCTCGTTCGCGAAGGCCCGCAAACCCGTCCAGCCGCGCTCGCCGCGATCGGCCTCGGCCATCCTCCAGCGCAGCAGCGGCTGCAGATCGAGCGGCAGCAACGAGGCCTCATGCGCCCAATATTCGAACATCCGCCGGCCGCGCCTGCGGCCCCACGCCGCCTCGTCGAGCAGGGTGCGATCATAGCCGCCCAGCCGTGAGAAGGCGGGCAGGTAATGCGCGCGCGCCAGCACGTTGACGCTGTCGATCTGGTGCAGCGCGAGCCGCTCTATCTCGCGCCGGAGCTGCGCCTGTCCGACGCTGGCGGGCCGTGCCTTGCCGAAACCCTGTGCCGCCAGGGCGATGCGCCGCGCCGCTGCCGGCGACAGGCGCTCGCTCATGTCCGGCCGAGCCGGCCTGCCGCCCAGGCATAATCCTCGGCGGCCTTGCGATCCTTTGGGTCCTTGAACGCGACGGCTGGCTCGGGGGCGGCGCCCAGCGCGTGCAGGACGATCCACAAGGCGAAGCGTCTGCCGCTGTCCCGCTCGGTGCCGAAGGCGATCGCGACGCGCTCACGGCCGTCTTCGATGGCGGCCTCGTCCAGTGCGTCGAGATCGTCGGTGCCGAAATAGTGATGAAGGAGTGCGTCGAGGTCCATTCTTCAGCGATGCCGCGCCCGCACCCGCAAGGCAAGCACCGACGATCAGCCCGGCCGCGCCTGGTGCAACCCTCTTCATGCGCCCAGCGGCTCCTTTGTTAGGACAGTATTTGGTGTTAAAGCATTGAATCGCCGAAGGAGACAAAGCGATGCTCGAACATCTTCCCGCCTGGCTGGGTGCCATGCTCCGCAACGTCCGTGCCGGCCATTCCAAGCTCGCCATCGTCCAGCCCGAACTGGGGATCGGGGAGACCGTGATCGATCTGTCGAGCCCGGCCTTTGCCGACGGTGCGCGCCTGCCGGTGCGCTTCACCGCCGATGGCGAGGGCGTGTCGCCGCCGCTGCTGTGGGGCGAGGTGCCCGCCGGCACCGCCAGCCTCGCCCTGATCGTCGAGGATCCCGATGCGCCCGCTCTTCACCCGCTCGTCCATGCGCTGGTCTGGAATCTGCCCGCGAGCGAACGGCGGCTCGCTGAGGGCGCGATCGCCAAGGATGGCGGCGGAGCGGACGATGGCCGCGACGTCGGTCGCAACAGCTTCTTTGCCGAAGGCTGGCTGCCCCCGGATCCGCCGGCCGGCCATGGCTCGCACGACTATGTGTTCCAGCTGTTCGCGTTGAGCGAGACGGTGCCGATCGGCGCCAATCCGACACGGACCGAATTGATGCGCGTCATCGAGGGGCGCGTGCTCGGCGCCGGCATGCTGGTCGGAAGCTATTCGCGCGGAGAAGAACAGCCGCTGTCGCGACCGGGTGTAGCGGGCGCCTCTCCGGCCTGAACGATCAGGCTGCCTTCGGCGGCGGATCGCGGTGGAGGTGGACCCGGTCGCGCGTGGCATAATAGAGGTTGAGCTTCTCCCATGCCTCTTCGGCGGTCTCGACGAAGCGGAACAGGTTGAGGTCGCTCTCGCTGATCACCCCTTCTTCGACCAGGCCCTCGAAATCGACGATCCGGCGCCAGAATTTCTGGCCGAACAGGAAGATGGGAAGCTGCGCCATTTTCCCGGTCTGCACCAGGGTGAGCAATTCGAACAGTTCGTCGAACGTGCCGAAGCCGCCCGGAAAGGCGGCAACCGCGCGGGCACGCAACAGGAAGTGCATCTTGCGCAGCGCGAAATAGTGAAACTGGAAGCTCAGATGCGGGGTGACATAGGGATTGGGCGTCTGTTCGAACGGCAGGACGATGTTCAGCCCGATCGATTCAGCGCCGACATCGTGCGCGCCCCGATTGGCGGCCTCCATGATCGACGGGCCGCCGCCCGAGCAGACCACGAACTGGCGCTTGCCCTCGGCATCGAGCGGGCATTCGCTGGCGATCTGGGCAAGCTTGCGGGCCTCGTCATAATAATGGCTCTTGGCGCGCAGCCGCTCGGCCACGCGGCGCTGCCGGTCGCTCGTCGCGGCTTCGAGCAGCGCATCGGCCTTTTCGGGCGCGGGGATGCGCGCGGATCCGTACATCACGAAGGTCGAACCGATATTGGCTTCGTCGAGCAGCAGCTCGGGCTTCATCAATTCCAGCTGGAAGCGCACCGGACGCAGATCGTCGCGCAGCAGGAAGTCGATATCCTGAAAGGCGAGCTTGTAGCTGTTGTTGGCGGTCTGCGGCGTCGCGGTCGCCGTCTCCGCGACCGCCGCGTCCTCTTTCGCGCGGGCGAAGACGCGCTTGGGTACTTTTCTATGGGCCATGGTTTCTCGTAATATCAGTCTCTTTCCGGCCCGTTACGGTGCCGGGATATAGGGACGCTTCTAACGGCAATAGGGTCCACCGCCCATATCGAAATGAAAATGGTCGTGGTGGAACGCGTTGGCATCAGGGCCTATGACGACGCCGAACCGCCCACAGGCCGCCTTATGGAGCGCGCGCAGAAAGGCGCGGATGTCGCCATCCGGGCCGTTCCAGCCGTCGCGCACGCGGATGACGCGGCCGTCGCGCAGGCGGAAGGCAGCGATGTCGATCGCGTTGGCGCGGCCATGTTCCGACAGGCGGTTGCCGGTCTGGTTGTTGACCGGTCGGCAAGCGAACGAGCCGAAGCTCTCGATGCGGACCACCTCGCCGCCCAGCCAGCGGCGGGCTTGTGCGGGTAGGTCCTCCCGCACCCAGCGTGCGAAGGGGGCGGCGAGCGTGCATTTTACCGCGCCGAGATTGGTCACGGGGATGCCGATCGCCACCAGCTTGACCGCGGATGTCGCCGAGCAGCCATTATCGAAGCTGCGGTCCGGCAGGGCTTCCACCTTTGACCCTTCGGCGCGCATCATCGCGACGCAGCGGGCAAAGCGCTCCGGCGTCTCGGCGGGCGCGGGCCGGCCGCGCGGCCCCTGGACCGAAGGAATGCACGCCGTCAGCGACAGCAGGGCCAGAGTGGCGGCTAGGCGGCGCACATCACGGCTCAGCAGCGCTCATATTTCCAGTTGAGGCGCTTGCCTTCCTCCAGCTGCGCGATGGCCGTGGCCAGCCGCTTCACGCGGGTTTCCTCGCGCTTCGCGCCGCTGATCCATTCGATATATTCGCGCCGCTGTCCGGGCGGGAAGCCGGCGAAGGTCGCGGCTGCCCCGGATGAGGATGTCAGCGCGGCCGCCAGGTCGGCTGGCAGCTCGGCGGGCGGTTTGGGATGCTTCAGCGGACGTGGCGTCCTCGCGCCGTCGTCGATCAGCGCGATCGCGCGCGTCACCATGGAGGCGATCTTCGCGTCGTCCGGCAGATCGGACAGGTTGGTCAGCCGGCCGAACTGGCCCATCGCGTCGGTCCTTGCTTCGGACGTGTCGGCGCCGGTCACGGCCCGGTTCTGCCAGAAGCCGAAGGTGGCGTGACCCTTGAATGCCGCCATGCTGCACAGGATCTTGCCGCGATAGACGATGCTTGGCATTCCCCATTTCAGCGTCTCCTCGCCATCCGGGCAAGTGCGGGCCAGCAACGCGCGCAAATGCGTCAATATAGGCTGTGCGAAGGGGGCCGCCCGCTCGATATACTGGTCGATGCGCGGATCGCTTTTCATGCCCCGATGCTCGTTCGGACTTGACTCAAGTCAAGTCAAAACGTGCTATTTTGGGGAAGAATTTACGTTTCGGCTCTTTCATGTTCGGCATGACTGGCGCAGAATGCATTTGGGAAGGCGCCTCCGGGCGCCCGATCGGGGTGGGAACATGATTGTACTTTTCGGCGCACGGGCTCTCGGGCTCGCGGCTGTCATTATCCTGTCGTCATCGGCGCTGCAGGCGGCCGAGCCCGCGTCGCGGGCCGATGCGTTCCGCGCGGCCGACGAGGCGGCGGGGCTTGCGCCCGCTGCCGAAGCGGTCGGGCCGAGCTGCACGATGCTGCCCGCCATCGGTGAGAAGCTCGCCGGCGATATGGAGCTTGCCGAGGAAGGGCACAGCATCGCCATCCAGAATGCGGCGATGCGCGATGCGCTGGTGAAGATCCGCCACGCCGATACCGGCCGCCTCGCCGCCAGCTTCTTCCTGCCCCGGCAGGAAGCGATGACGATCGAAGGCGTGCCCGACGGCATCTATCGGCTGCAATATGCGTTCGGACCGGCCCTGGCGCCGGATTGCCGGACCCTGACCCGGATCATCAGGGCCAGCCAGATGCCCGAGGTCGACGAGTTGAAGACGCAGGTCATCGACGATGACGAGCATACCGAGGTCAAGCGCTCGACCGTGTCCTATGAACTTTCAGTCACCGAAACCGCCAATGTGAAGCCGGTGACGATCGACGCCGCGGCGTTCAACGCGGAATGAACATGGAAGGCCCCATCCGCGGCCCCGAAGGCTATCCGCCGCCGACATTGGTGCGGAAGCGGCGCGGGCGTGGAAAGGGGCTGCTGCTGCTCCTCGGCTTCGTCCTGCTGGCGGTGGGCGCCTATCTGATCGCCGGGCTGTTTCAGTCGGAGCCCGCACCGGTGGCGCCGCTGACCGTCGAAAAGCCGGCGCCGGCGCGACCGGTCGAGGATGCGGACAGACCGGCCGAGGCCGTGCCGGAAGCGCCGGCTGCGGCACCTGTCCTCGTCGATACGCCCGAAACGGCGGAGGCTGCCGCCCAGCCCCCGGTCGATGGCCGCAAGGCCAACCAATGGTATTATGTCCGCCGGCTGGGCGACGGTCCCGGCGCGATTTACAGCCGGACGGGCGGACAGTGGAATTATGCCTTCGCCTGCAATCCGGCGGCGCGCACGATCGAGATCATCGCGACCGGTACCGGCGATCCCGGCGGCTTCGATCAGCAGGCGATCGCGATCGGATCGACCAGACTGAACATGGATGCGACCTATGCCAAAGATGGCGGCGGCGTGATCAGCACGATCCTGCCCGCGAAGCATGGCTTCTTCGACGCGTTCGACGGCCTCGCGCCTATGGAGATCCAGCTCGTCGCGAACCGCAAGGCGATCGTCCCGGTCGGGCCGGAGCTGGTCCGCCTCATCCGCACCTGCCGAGGTCGCGGCTGACCGCACGGGCTCTTTTCATCGGTGCTGCGATCCGCCATGGACGGTCCATGGCATCTTTCCCGACCAATCCAAGGCGGTTCGCCCCGCTGCTTCTGACGCTGATCCTCGGCGCCTGCGCGCCGGCCGTGGCGCCCGCGCCGGAGCCGGTTCCCCCTGCCGCCGCGCCGCCCGCGCCACCTCAGGCGCCGAGCGCCGACTGGCGTGACTGGCCGCTGGCGCCTGGCACATGGCGCTATATCGCCGGGGCGCCGATATCGGAGGCGCGCTACGGCACGCCGCAGGCCGCGCAGTTCGTCGTGCGGTGTGATGCGTCGAAGAGGCAGGTGACGCTGATGCGCGCGGGCAGCACGGCCGAACTGACGGTGATGGCATCGACCCGCTCGGCCCGCTTTCCGGCCGGCCACATCGATGATCGGGGCGCCGTGATGAGCGGCGTCATCCTCAGCGCCAATGATGGCTTCCTGGATGTGATGGCCTTCAGCCGCGGGCGGATCGCCGTCACCTCGCCGGGCCTGCCCGGCATCGCGCTTCCGGCCTGGGCCGAACCAGCGCGGGCCATAGAGGATTGCCGAAAATAAGTTGCATTTCAAGGCTTGTTCGCACGCGCGGGATGACTCATGTTGAAGTCCTCGGCAACAAGCGAAAGGAGGTGATCCGATGTCTCATGGTTCAGCATGGAGGTCGGTTCTGTCCGTTCGGAGAACGCGCATTTAACGCGCCAACTGGTTCTCCGGGCCGGCACTCCGGCCGCTGACCATGTCAGGAGCTGCCGAGGCCCAGTCCTCGGCAGCTCTTTTCATGTCGATGAAGGTGCGGCTGCCATTCGCCGCGCAACCCCGGCCTGCCACAGCATCAGCAGCGGCACCACGACCAGTTCCATCACCAGTCCGAAGCGATGGCCCGGCCCTGGCGCGCCGATCATCGCCCAACTCAGGGCGCGCGCGAGCCCGCCCATGATCACCATCGCACCGAGCAGGCGGAAGCGGGGGCCGCGATGCTCGATCCGCGGGATCGTCGAGGCGAAGGCGAGGCCGAGCATCAGGAAGATGCCGGACAGATAGCGGAAATGACTGTCGAGGTCGGCGGTCGGCGTCACCAGCCTGAACATGCCGGCGCCGCGCAGCACCCCGTCGAGGCCGGTCAGGATCGGTACGAGGCAGGCGACTGCGACGGTGGCCTGGAGCAGAGTCCGTTCGGGGATCATTGGCGCTCCAGCAGTTCGTCCTGGATACGCGTCGCGACGGTCGCGAGGCGGACCTCGATCAGGAACAGGCCAAGGCCGGCGATCAGCAGCAGCATGGCCAGGATGAACGCCGCCGCGATCACCTGGCCCAGCGCCAGATCGAACATCGCCGCGCAGAACATGCCGGCGATGACGATGCAGATCAGCATCGCGCTCACCGCGCACAGCAGCAGCGCGATATTGGCATGGCGCATGCGCCGGTCGATCAGGCGGAGCTGCTCGACCTGATAGCCGTGGCGCGGATCCCCTTGGGGGGCGTAATTCTGCTCGATCCAGCGGGCGCGGTCCACTGCACGGCCCAGCCGGCCGGTAAGCAAGGCCAGGATCGCGCTGATCGCGGTGAGCAGGAAGGACGGGGCCAGCGCGAGCTGGATGGTGTGCGCGATATCGTCGAGCATGAACACGTCCGCCATGCCGCCTGCATGGGGCACGCGCCGCATCGTTGCAATCGGCGCAGCTGGCCATGCAAAAATTGCACTAAGTGCAATATTCGCATCCGTTGCTTCATTCTCGTCATTTGCCCTTCGCAGTCGCACAAGAGATGTTGCGACGCACAACAAAGAGGACCGGCTGGCAACCATCGAAGGGAGCTTTGTTATGAAGACGATTTTTGCACTGACATGTCTGGCGTCGATCGCCGCAACACCGGTGATGGCCGAGACCTTCACCCGTGACGGAATCACCTATGACTACACCACCAGGGCGCTCGGCAAAGCCACGATCATCTCGGGAACGGTGGTCAACACCGGCGAGAGCTTCCGGCTGAAGGTCAGGGGCGCCCGCGTCTCCGGCGAGATGGGCTGGCGTCCGGTGAGCTTCCCGCTGGCCGATGTTCAGGTCGGTGCGGCACAGGACGGCAGCACGGTACTGGCCGCCAAATAAGCGTTCGCGACGTTGGTCGAACGGAAGGGGAGGCGGCGGTTCCGCCTCCCCTTCTTGTTGTCAGCCGGCCGTCTTGGTGCCGACGTTGACGCCCATCGACAGGAGATAGCGCTTCACATTGCGCGCCGCCTGGCGGATGCGCTGCTCATTCTCCACCATGGCGATCCGGACGAAGCCTTCGCCATCCTCGCCATAGCCGACACCGGGCGCCACCGCGACGCCGGCATGCGTCAGCAGCTGCTTGGAGAATTCGAGGCTGCCGAGATGCGCCACCGCCGGCGGCAGCGGCGCCCAGCAGAACATCGACGCGCGCGACGGCGGAATATCCCAGCCGGCGCGCCCGAAGCTTTCGACCAGCACATCGCGGCGCTTCTTGTAGAGTTCGCGATTCTTCTCGACGATGTCCTGCGGTCCGTTGATCGCCGCGACCGCCGCCGCCTGGATCGGCGTGAAGGCGCCATAGTCCAGATAGGATTTCACCCGCGTGAGCGCCTCGATCAGCCGCTTGTTGCCCACCGCGAAGCCCATCCGCCAGCCGGCCATGCTGTAGGTCTTCGACATCGAGGTGAACTCGACCGCGACATCCTTGCCGCCGGGCACCTGGAGGATCGAGGGCGTGGGTACGCCGTCATAATAGAGTTCGGAATAAGCGAGGTCCGACAGCACCCAGACCTTGTGTTCCTTCGCCCAGGCGACCAGCCGCTCGTAAAAGGCGAGGTCGACGACCTCGGCGGTGGGGTTCGACGGATAGCCGACCACCAGCACCGATGGCTTGGGCACGGTGAATTTGATCGCGCGGTCGAGCGCCTCCCAATAGCGCTCGTCGGGGGTGGTCGGCACCGACCGGATCGTCGCACCCGCGATGATGAAGCCGAAGGTGTGGATCGGATAGCTGGGGTTCGGTGCGAGCACGACATCGCCCGGCGCGGTGATCGCCTGGGCGAGGTTGGCGAGCCCCTCCTTCGAGCCGAGCGTGACCACGACTTCGCTGTCGGGATCGAGATCGACCCCGAAGCGGCGCTGATAATAGCCGGCCTGCGCCTTGCGCAGCCCCGCTATGCCCTTGGACGCCGAATAGCCATGCGCGTCGGGCTTGCGGGCGACCTCGCACAGCTTATCGATCACATGGTCGGGCGGCGGCAGATCGGGATTGCCCATCCCCAGGTCGATGATGTCCTCGCCCCGCGCTCGCGCCGCCGCCCGCATCGCGTTCACTTCGGCGATGACATAGGGGGGGAGGCGTTTGATGCGGTAGAATTCCTCGGACATTTCCATTCCTTTGGGTTTCGGACTTGGCGAGCCGGGCCTGATCGCCCATGGTCGCCGAGGCGTCCTATACAGATTCTGCGCCATGATTGCAGGCGCGTCGTGAAAAAAGCTTTTGCTGGAGCGATGAATGGCGGAGATCGGCGAAGAGTGGGGCTTGGCCAAAAGCGGCGAGGCTCCTGACCTGCCCTCCCTGGCGGATGTTCAGCACTGGACCGGCGTGATCGGGCAGGCGCAGCAGATGCTGATGGAGCATATGGCCAGCGCGCCCGAGGGGCTGGGCCTGCCGGCAATGCCGCCGATCCCGGCCGCGATGTTCCCGGATCCCGAAAAGCTGGCTGATCAGCAGAGCGACCTGATCAAGGCGGGTCTGGGCCTGTTCGCCGAACTGGTCGAGGGCCATCCCGGCCGCGAGGCGGCGCATGATCGCCGCTTCAAGGCCGAGCAATGGCGCGCCTCGCCGATCTTCGGGATCATCGCCGATACCTATCTCGTGCTGTGCGAGGCCTGGCTGAAGGGCATCGATGCGATCGAGGGGCTGGAGCCGCGCCAGCGCGAACAGCTCAGATTCGCCGTCCGGTCGCTTCAGGATGCCATGGCGCCGTCCAATTTTCCGCTGACCAACCCGCTCGTCCTCGAAAGGATTTTCGAGACACGTGGCGAGAATCTTCTCCGGGGCCTCGATCATCTCCTGGCCGATCTCGGCAAAGGCCAACTCACCCATGTCGATCGCGATGCCTTCGAACTGGGCCGCAACATTGCCGCCACGCCGGGCAAGGTGATCCATGAAACGCCGCTCTATCAGCTGATCCACTACGCGCCAGTCACCGACAGGGTGATGGAGGTGCCGCTGCTGATCTTCCCGCCGTGGATCAACCGCTTCTACATTCTCGACCTCAATCCGAAGAACAGCTTCATCCGCTGGGCCGTCGAGCAGGGCTTCTCGGTGTTCGTCGTCTCGTGGAAATCGGCTGACGAGAGCCTCGTCGAGGTGACGATGGACGATTATGTCGTGCGCGGACAGGTCGATGCGATCGATACGGTGCGCGGCCTGCTCGGCGTCGATCAGGTCCACACGATCGGCTATTGCGTCGCCGGCACCGCGCTGTCGATGACGCTCGCCTGGCTCGCGGCCCGCGGCGAGGCGGCGAAGGTGGCGAGCGCTACCTTCTTCACCGCACAGGTCGATTTCAGCGAGGCCGGCGACCTCACCCTGTTCATCGACGATGAGCAGCTCGGCATGATCGACGCGCTGACCCAGGGCTCGGGCGTGCTCGACGGTCGCTATATGGCGTTGACCTTCAACCTGCTGCGCGGTCGCGACCTGATCTGGAACTATGTCGTGCAGAATTATCTGCTCGGCGAGGATTATCCCGCGTTCGACCTGCTCTACTGGAACGGCGACACCACCAATCTGCCCGCGAAATGGCACCGTGCCTATCTGCGCGATCTCTATCGCGACAACCGGCTGGTCGAGCCGGGCGCGCTGACGGTCGATGGCGTGCCGATCGATCTTCGGCGCATCGCGACGCCGGCCTATGTCCAGGCCGGCCGGGAGGATCATATCGCACCCTGCCGGAGCGTCTGGAAGATCACCGAGCATGTCTCCGGGCCGGTGCGCTTCGTCCTTGCCGGATCGGGCCATATCGCCGGCGTGGTCAACCCGCCCGCGGCCGGCAAATATCAATATTGGACCTGCGATACGCCCGTCGACAGCCTCGATCAGTTCGAGGCGGCTGCGCGGGAGACCAAGGGCAGCTGGTGGCCCGACTGGCTCGCCTGGATCCGGGACCGGACGCCCGCCCAGGTGCCGGCGGAGGGCGCGCGCGTGCCGGGGCAGGGAAGGTTGCCCGCGATCGAGGACGCACCGGGGCGCTACGTTCGCACCCGCTAAACGCATCTGCAGAAAAAAATCGGTCCAACGGAACTGTATCGACGGCAAATCGTTTGCCGGTATCGGCGTTCTGTCACAGTTTTTCGCCATAAACCGGATGCATCGCGGCGGCTATGCTGCACTGCACAATACATCTTGCATTTGCTTCAAAAGCCTATATTGTGCGGCGCAACATCAATGATGGGTTCGATTCGATGGCGGATAAGCGTCCGATCAAGGGTAAGTCGGCAGCCACGGCCAGGGCCGTGGTGAAGGCGGCTGTCCCGGCCAAGCCTGCGAAGGCTCAGGCGACGGCGACACCGAAGCGGTCTGAGCCTGCTCCGGCGATCCCGCCCGTCCCCGTTGCGGCCAAGGCAGCCCCGGTGGCGAAGCCTGAACCGGTCGTGACCAAGGCCGCGCCTGCCAAGACCGAGCCGGTCAAGGTCGCACCGATCAAGGCTGCGCCTGTCGTGGCCAAGGTCGAACCCGCTCCGGCTCCTGCCGTCGTGGAACCTGTCATTGCCAAGGCTGAGCCGGTGAAGGCCGTCCAGCCCGTTGAGCCGACGGTGGCTTCCGTCGTCGAAAGCGTTTCGCCCCCGGCCGTCCGCAAGGCGGTTCCGGCGGAAAAGCCCGCGCCGGCAGCGTTACCGCCGGAAACGAAGGGAGTGAGCGTCATGGTCACCACCGTTCCATCCCAGCCAAAGGCTGCTGCTGAAAAGGTCAAAATGATGATTTCTGATTTCAACGATCGTGCGAAGGCTGCGTTTGAGAAGAGCGCGAAGGCCGGCGAAGAGCTGACCGAGTTCACCAAGGGCAATATGGAGGCGCTGGCCGCTTCCGCGAAGACCGCCGCCAAGGGCGCCGAGTCGCTCGGCCAGGAACTGGCCGACTATGGCAAGAAGAGCTTCGAGACCGCTTCGGCGACGATGAAGAGCCTCGCCACGGTCAAGAGCCCGACCGAGATGTTCCAGATCCAGAGCGACTTCGCCAAGTCGTCGTTCGACAGCGCGATCGCCGAAGCATCGAAGCTGAGCGAAGCCTGGCTGAAGCTGGCCGGTGAAGTGATCCAGCCGCTGTCGAGCCGCTATGCGATCGCAGCCGAGAAGATCAAGTCGACCGCGCTGTAATCAGCCCGCACGACAATCTGATGGACGGCCGGCCGTCCCCGTTCGGGGGCGGCCGGTCTGTTTTCGGGACGGTGCTGTCCAAAGGATTCGCACCGGGCCTCTTGCCGAGCGCACCCTCCGTGCCATATTCTGATCCATGTTTCGTATCAGCGTGAGTCCTGCCCCGGAAATGACCCAGACAGCCGCCCAGATTGCCCCGACCATGGCTGCCCGGAAGGATGGTGATGAGAACGGCACCGGCCTGGGTCTCGCTACCCGGACCAGGACCCGGACGAAGAAGCCGTCGCCCTACAAGGTGCTGATGCTCAACGACGATTATACGCCGATGGAATTCGTCGTCCTGTGCCTGCAGCGCTTCTTCCGGATGAACATCGAGGATGCGACCCGGGTGATGCTCCACGTCCACCAGAAGGGCGTCGGTGTCTGCGGGGTGTTCAGCTATGAAGTGGCCGAGACCAAGGTGAGCCAGGTGGTCGATTTCGCCCGGCAGAATCAGCACCCTCTCCAGTGCACGATGGAAAAGGCCTGAGCTGATCCGCCTACCGCCGGGTTGAACCAGGCCCGCGCCACGCCCCTTTGACATCACCCATTCGAGCCGGCGCCCGACCCGGACCGCGGCTGTATCCGAGGGTATCTGAGGCGGGTGGCGCCTCAGAAGTTCACGGAGACGCCGCCATAATAGGCGCGGCCATAACGCTCATTCTGGATCACCCAGTCGGTGCGGTCGCCCTGATATTGGCGTGTCGGCTCGTCGGTCAGGTTCTGTGCCTCGGCATAGACGCGAATATTGTCCGTGATGGAGACACTGATCTTTGCGTCGAGCCGGCGCAGGTCGTTGTTATGCTGATCCTGGAACGCGATGGCGCCCGCCGCAAGCAGCGACTTGCCAGTATTGTGATAGGCGATCGAGCCCTCGATGCGGCCCTTCTGATAGAACAGCTCGGCGCCGTACAGATAGCGCGATTGCTGCGGGAAGCTGGACGTGCGGCCCGTGGGCAGGCGCAGCGTCGAGTCGGTGTAGGTGCCGTTTAGGCTGATCCCAAAGCCGGATAGCAAGCCGGGCAGGAAACTGAATTGCTGCTGGTACTGGGCCTCGATGCCGATGATGTCGCCGCGATCGGCGTTCAGCGGCTGGGTGGTGCGCAGGATCGCATAGGTCCGGCCGTCGAGCGTCACGCCATTCTGCGTGAACGCCTGGCTGAAGATCGGGTTCTTGATGAACTTGGCGAAGACGCCGACGCTCAGCAGGCCGCCCTTGGCAAAATACCATTCAGCGCTCATGTCGAAATTCTCGGAGCGATAGGGCTTCAGGTCGGGATTGCCGTAGCTGATCGATCCCTCGAACGTGCCGGGCGCGGTGCCCGCCTCGTAGCTCAGCGAGCCGCTGGGCGAGAGCTGATTGTAATTGGGGCGGCCGATGCTGCGCGTGTAGGCCAGGCGGAATATCGTCTGCGCTGATGGTGCGACCCGGACGATCAGGCTGGGCAGCCAGTTTCCGTAGCTGTTGCGGCTGGTCGCGGGGACGACCGTCGTGACGCCGGCCCGGGTGTCGAGCCGGAAACCGGCGATCTTCAGCTTGGTGCGTTCGTACCGGAGGCCGGGCGTGACCGTCACGTCGCCGAGCACGAGATTCGCCATCGCGTAACCGGCGCTGACATCCTCGTCGATGACGAAGTCGTTGACCGTCGCGTTGTTAAGGCTGGCGGCCGCGTCCTTCACGAACAATGGACCGGAGAGATTGGACGCGGTGAAATCGCGCATCCGGTCGAGATCGATTACCGGGGCGATGGGATAGGGGCGGCCCTTTTCGGGATAGGAAAGAACCGGATCGCCGGCGAGGCCGAATTGCGCAAGGGTGAAGCGGTTCGCGGCATTCGCCCCGCGGGTCCAGGTGTCGTTGCGCGCATCGAAGTCCTTGTCGGTAGTGCGATATTTCGCGCCGCCCTTCAGGAAGCTGCCATCGCCGAACATGCCGGCCAGGTCGTAGGTCAGGTCAAGCTTCCCCTGCCAGCTATCCTCGTCACCGCGTTCGTTCTGTTCGGTATATTGGCGGAAATTCATCTGCGCGGGGGTGCACTCGCTGCGCGGTTGGGCGCGGAACACCTCGTCGCTGAAATCAAAATCGACGGTGCCCGGATTGCAGCGGAACTGCCAGAGCTGGTTGGGTTCGCGAACCTCGTTATGCACGCGCGCCAGCACATAATCGAGCCGCAGCGCATCGAA
>CAZJXG010000037.1:15529-25552 GCA_964549965.1 uncultured Sphingomonas sp.
GATCCGCCCAGCATTCCGGCGAGGACCGATTTCTCCTTATATTCCTGCCGCAGGTCCTGTCGGCGCTCGGGTCCGGTGCCGTTGCCGACGCCGATATTGGGGGTGCCGGTCACGCTGCCCGTCCGCCCGTCGGCATTCAGGCGGAATGCCGTCGAATTGACCAGCGCGTCGGTCGCGAAGTCGAGCCGGTAACGCTGGCGATATTCGTCCTCGGTAAATCTGCTGTAGATGCCGCGAAGGTAAAATTGATGGTCTTCGCTTGGGCGCCAGTCGAACGACCCGGTCGCGCCGATCCGCTCGCGTTTGAGGCTATAGTCGGTATATTTGATGTTGATCGGCAGACCGCCGCGGGCCGCGGCGGTGACGGGGCGCCAGTCGTCGGGATAGAGGCCGTAGCTGCTGAACGTCCGCTTCGAATAGCTGGCGCCCAGCGCGATGCCGAACTGCTCGTCGCCGCCGAACCGCTTGGCGATCGCGGCATCGCCGCGGATCGGGCGGTCGTCGTTGAGCTCCTGATAGCCGATCTGGGCGTTGGCGGTGAAGGCGAACGGGTTGCGGAAGTCGAATGCGGTCTGCGTCACGAGATTGATCGTGCCGCCGATCCCCTGGCCGTCGAGGTCGGGCGTGCGCGCCTTGATCACCTCGATCCGGTTGAGCAGCTGGCCGGAAATGACGTCGAGCGGCAGCTTGCGGTCCAGGCCGTCGGGATTGCCGATCTCTATGCCGTTGACGGTATAGCCGTTCAGATCCGACGGTACGCCCCGGACCGCGACATAGCGGCCTTCGCCCTGGTCATAGGTGACACCGACACCCGGCAGCCGTTCGACCGCCTCTGCGACGTTGCGGTCCGGCAGCCGGCCAATCTCGTCGCCCGCGGCGACATCGGCGATGCCGATCGCGTTGCGCTTGGCCGCGATGGCGCGCTCCTGCTGGGCGCGCTGCCCGGTGACGACGATCTCATCGGTCGCTTGCGCCTGCACGGCACCCGGCAGGCCGAGCACGGCAACGCTCGCGAGAAGATATGATCGCATCATCCGAAGTCCCCTTTTCTATCGTGGGGTGGCGGATATCGACCGAAGGTGACGCTTGCGTTCCAGCATGATGACCGGACGATGTCGCAAATGCATCGCTTGAGACGGAACCGACTCCCCGATAGATGCGGATCATGGATCGCATTACAATTCGCGGCGGCAATCGCCTGCACGGCCGCCTGCCGATATCGGGCGCCAAGAACGCGGCGCTGACGCTGCTGCCCTGCTCCTTGCTTAGCGAGGAGCCGCTGACGCTTACCAATCTGCCGCGCCTCGCCGATGTCGACAGCTTTGGGCACCTGCTGAACGAACTGGGCGTGTCGACGACGGTACGGCGCGGCAAGGGCGATGTGATCGGTCGTGAAATGCGGATGTCGGCCCGGCTGATCGCATCGACGGTCGCGCCCTATGATATCGTTCGCAAGATGCGCGCCTCGATCCTCGTGCTGGGGCCGCTGCTGGCGCGGGCGGGCGAAGCGACGGTTTCGCTCCCGGGTGGCTGCGCGATCGGCAATCGTCCCATCGATCTCCATCTCAAGGCGCTCGAGGCGCTTGGCGCCGAGATCGAGCTGGCGGCCGGCTATGTGAAGGCGACCGCGCCGTCAGGCGGTCTGCGGGGCGGGCGGATCAGCTTTCCGGTCGTGTCGGTTGGCGCGACCGAAAATGCGCTGATGGCGGCGGTCCTGGCCCAGGGCGAAACGGTGATGGAAAATGCCGCGCGTGAGCCCGAGATCGTCGATCTGGCCCGCTGCCTCGTCGCGATGGGGGCCGAGATCGACGGGATCGGCAGCGACCGTCTCGTCGTTCAGGGGAAGACCAGCTTGCACGGTGCCGAATATGCGGTGATGCCCGATCGGATCGAAGCCGGCAGCTACGCCTGTGCTGCGGCGATCACCGGCGGCGAGATCATGCTGGCCGGCGCGCGTGCCGAGGATATGGAGGCGATCCTCGCCGGGCTGCGCGGCTGTGGCGTCGGCATCGAGGCAAGCGCGGAGGGGATCAAGGTCACTGCCCATGGCAGGCTCGCGCCGCTGACCCTGTCGACCGCGCCATTCCCGGCCTTTCCGACCGACATGCAGGCGCAGTTCATGGCGATGCTCGCGCTCGCCGATGGCGCCAGCGTGCTGACCGAGACGATTTTCGAGAACCGGTACATGCATGTTCCCGAACTGACGCGGATGGGCGCGGACATTCAGGTCCATGGCCGTACCGCCGTGGTCAAGGGGGTCGACGGGCTGATCGGTGCCGATGTGATGGCGACGGATCTGCGCGCGTCGATGAGCCTCGTCCTCGCCGGTCTTGCCGCCGAGGGCGAGACGCGCGTCCACCGGGTCTATCATCTCGATCGCGGCTATGAGCGGCTCGAGGAGAAGCTGTCCGCGGTCGGCGCCGATATCGAGCGCGAGAGCGACGGCTAGGGCGGCGAAACGATGGGATTCGTCTCGTCAGATCACATAAGAGCCCGCTTCTCGGCGGCGATGTCGGAGATGTACCGGGCGGAGGTGCCGCAATATGGCACGCTGCTCGAACTGGTCGATGCCAGCAACGCCGCGGTGCTCGCGCGGGATCCCGCTCTCGCCGAGGCGATGCGCCGCACGGGGGACATCGGGCGCCTCGCGGGGGAACGCCATGGCGCGATCCGTGTCGGTACGCCCGCCGAACTGGCCCTGATGCGGCGGGCGTTCGCGGTGATGGGCATGGCAGCGGTCGGCTATTATGATCTTGCCGGGGCGGGCGTGCCGGTCCACTCGACGGCCTTCCGGCCGGTCGGTCAGGCGGCGCTCACCGCAAATCCCTTCCGGGTCTTCACCTCGCTGCTCCGGCTGGAGCTGATCGATGACGCGGGGCTGCGCGCCGAGGCGCAGGCGATCCTCGACGCGCGCCGGATCATGACGCCGGGCGCCCTCGCGCTGATCGGCCAGGCGGAACGCGATGGCGGGCTCGACGAGGCAGCAGCGGCCGATTTCGTCGCCGAGCTGCTGGAGACATTCCGCTGGCACGCGACCGCCACGGTCAGCGCGCAGACCTATGGCCACCTGCTCGATACGCACCGGCTGATCGCCGATGTGGTCAGCTTTCGCGGACCGCACATCAACCATCTCACGCCGCGCACGCTCGACATCGATGCCGTCCAGGCGGCGATGCCGGCCCATGGCATAACCCCCAAGGAGTCGATCGAAGGGCCGCCGCGCCGCTGCTGCCCGATATTGCTGCGCCAGACCAGCTTCAAGGCGCTCGACGAGCGGATTCTCTTTCCGTCCGCCTCGGGGGAGGCGGTACCCGGCCGCCACACCGCGCGCTTCGGCGAGGTCGAGCAGCGCGGCGTCGCGCTGACCCCGCAGGGCCGCGTGATCTACGACGCGGCGCTTGCCGCGGCGCGGATGGGCGAAGACCGGTTCGGTGAACTTCCCGACGACTGGGACGAGCTGCGCCGTCGGCATCTCGCCTATTTCCGGTACAGCGGCGCGCGGATCGCGCCCGCGATGCTCGACGCGGCCATCGCAGCCGGCGATGTGGTTGCCGATCCGGTGATCTACGAGGATTTCCTGCCGGTCAGCGCGGCCGGCATCTTCCAGTCCAATCTCGGCGATGAAGCGCGCGGGGCCTATGGAGCGCAGGCCAGCCGCGCGACCTTCGAACAGGCTCTCGGCACGGCGGTGCTGGACGAGTTCGCGCTCTATGAGGCGATCGAGGCGCGCTCGCTCCAGGCGATCACCGCCTAGCCGCCCGTCACCGCCGGGAGGAGCGGCGGGCTGATCAGGCCCGCTCGACTTCGTCGGGTTGCGCCTCGGATGTCTTGCCGGTCTCGCCGGTCCGGGCGATGTCATCATAGAGCTGCGCCTGCCGCGCGCGCAGGCGTTCGCCGAGCGCGTCGAGGTCGATCTTGCCGCTGGCATGCGCGGCCTTCGCATCCTCGAACAGATCCTCGTCCTCCTCATCGATATGATGGACGGTTTCTTCCCCCAGGACGTGGACCTTAGCCGCGAACAGATCTTCGGTGCCGTCGAGCTGCTCGAGCTCGGCCACGATCCGTTTGCCCGACTGGTGCTCGACAATGCCCTCGTTGATCTCGTCGTCGCCGAGGACGGGTTTCAGCGCCGGGTAGAGGATTTCCTCCTCGATCGTCATATGCACCGCGAGTCGCATGCAAAGCTCGCGGGCGATCGCGGCGAGCCGCTTTTCGCCGGCCTTTTCGGCCTCGTCGAACAGGGAACGGAAGACATGATGTTCTTCCTTGAGCAGGCGGATCGCGAGGGGATCATCCTCGGCGATCACATGATGGTCCTGCACATTGCGCTGAGCATATTTGCCGGGCATGCCATTCTTCTCCTGGCCATTCGGAAATTCGGCCGGTCAACGTGCTTTTGTGCGCAGATGTTCCTTTGCGGCGGAGTTAAATCCATTCCGGACCATTCGGCTGCTGACAGGGGCGGGATGGCCGCTAGGATTCCTGTGAAACATGGTGCCCGCGGGGGGCGAGTATGTTCTTGTGGAGGTCATCAAATGGGGGATTGGGGTTCTGCACCGACAGTCCTGATTTTTGCTGACTCTCCGGAAGCGTCCGCCTTCGCTTCCGAGCGCGTCGCTGCGACGGGCGGCCGGGTCGCTGCGACGCTGCCAGTCGATCATGCAGCCGACCGGCTCGATCGGCAGATTGCGGTCGATCTTGTCATCGTCGATGTGGTCATGGATCACGGCGAGGAGCTCGACCGGCTGTTCGACCGGATCGAGAAGGGGGCAGCCGCGGGGCGCTTCGCGGCGATCGTCATGATCTCGCCCAATCTGATCGACATCGCCAGCGCGCGGATCGGTCATGATGCGGTGAGCCTGCTCGCGGAGCGCGACGAGGTGGCGTTCGACATCGCCATTGCCGAGCGGCTGCGCGCGAGCGAACCGCAGCTGCGCGACAAGAGTGAAGCAGAGCGCGGGCTGCCTATCCAGCAGATCCTGGATGAGATGGCGCGCTTCGCCAGAGATCCGGACATGGTGCCGTTGCCGGAGGATGAGGACCCGCTCGAACCCGTTCGCGATATCGAGGATGCCACCCCGGTCGAGGCGGCTCTGATCCGCGAAATGATCCGCGCCCGGCGGCTGCGCGACGAACTGTTCGGTCCCGGCCTGTTCGCGGACCCCGCCTGGGACATATTGCTTGATCTCACCGCGGCGCGGATCGAGGGTCGCTCGGTGGCGGTGTCGAGCCTGTGTATCGCCGCTGCCGTCCCCGCGACGACCGCGCTGCGCTGGATCAAGCAGCTCACCGAAACCGGCCTGCTGCGCCGCGTGGCTGATCCGGATGACGGCCGCCGCATCTTCATCGAACTGTCGGATGCGGCGGCGCGGAGGATGATGATATATTTTGCCAACACCTTCCCGGCGGGGAGGAACTGAGCGAACGCCGGTCCGGCTATCCGATCGCCTTCAGCGCCTGATCGAAGTCGGCGATGAGGTCGTCGGGATCCTCGATGCCGATCGAGATGCGAACCAGATTGTCGCCGATGTCGAGCGCCTTCTTCCGCTCGTCGGGAACCGATAGGTGGGTCATGCCGGCCGGATGGCTGGCCAGCGTCTCGGTGCCGCCCAGGCTGACTGCCAGTTTTGCTATCTTCAGCGCGTCGAGAAAGGCGAAGGCTTCGCGCTCCCCGCCCTTCAGGTAGAGCGAGAAGGTCGATCCGGCGCCATCGCAATGGCGGCGATAAATGTCGGCCTGCCGCGATCCGGGCTCGAGAAAGCCGAGATAGCCGACGCGCTCGACCTGGCTTTGGCCGCGCAGCCATTCGCAGACCTTCGCCGCATTCTCTCCCGCGCGGCTCATCCGCAGTTCCAGCGTTTCCAGCGAACGGAGCAGCATCCAGGCGGTGTTGGGATCGGTGATCGTGCCGATGGTGTTGCGCATCGCGCGGATCGGATCGAGCAGCGCCTTCGCTCCGACCACGCCACCAGCGACCAGATCGCTGTGTCCGCCGGCATATTTGGTCAGCGAATAGACGACCAGATCGGCGCCATGCTTCAGCGGCTTCGACCAGAGCGGGCCGAGGAAGGTGTTGTCGATCACGATCGGCGGCTTTTCATCCTCGCCTGCGAACAGCCGGTCGCGCGTATCGCGCACCGCCTCGACATCGACCAGCGCGTTGGTCGGGTTGGCGGGGCTTTCGAGATAGACGAAAGCGACTCGCCCCTTTGCCCGGGCGGCGCTCATCACCGCGCTGATCTCCTCTGGCGTCGCGCCGGCCGGGAAATCGAGCCACGAAACGCCGAAGCGGCCGAGGATCCGTCCGATCAGCGTCTCCGTCGCGGCATAGAGCGGCGCGGAATGGACGATCACATCGCCGGGCCGGACCAGCGCGAGCATGAGCGTTGCGATCGCCGACATGCCGCTGGAGAAGCTCAGCGCGTCTTCGGCATCCTCCCAGATGCCCAGCCGGTCCTCCAAAATCTCCTGGTCGGGGCCGTTGAACCGCGAATAGACCAGTCCTTCCGCCCCGCCGGGGCGCTTGCCGGTAACGCCCTCGAAATGGCGTTTGCCCGCTGCGGCGCTCTCGAACACGAAGGTGGATGTCAGGAAGATGGGCGGCTTCAGCGCGCCTTCGGACAGCATCGGATCATAGCCATGGCCCATCATCAGGGTGGATGGCTTCAATCGACGGCCGCCTATTTCCAGGACTTCAGGTTTGGGGCGGCGACGCGGGGTCGCGCCGCTCAGCTCGGCTTCGGTTGGCTTTGTCATGATCTTCCTGCGAAATATTTTTGATGGCAGGAAGATGCGCCGGGTGGCTCGCGCTTACAAGCGTGTCAGCTTTTGCGCCGTCCGGGAAAAGGCTCAGCCGAGCGGGCGGAGAAGCTGTGTCGTGACGGCGATCCAGGGCGGATCGACGATCACCTGCTGGCGCGAAGCCTGCCCCGGGGGAAGCAGCTGGAGGCGATTGGCATCCCGGTCGATCAGGCGGCCGAACGCAAAGCGGCCACCGGCGCGCGGCACCAGTACATCACGATTGAGCGCGCGGCCGAACGCCTTGCGATCGAGCTTTTCGAGCCAGATCATGTCGCCACGCCGATATTCGCCGACGCTGAACTCGACCAGCATGGTCAGCCCCGCATGGCCGGGTCGCGGTAGCGCTGCGATCTGCTGTTGGTGCGGCCTGGCCGCGCCCTCGGGGCCGAGCAGCGCGATGATGTCCAGCACCAGCTGTTCGGGGGCCTGCACCAGATCGGCGGCGTCGACATCCAGCGCCGCGGCGATGCGATTGAGCCAGTCGATCGATACGGTGCGCGCACCGGTTTCGAGACGGCCGATCGTCTGGGCGGTTGTCGGCGGCGTGCAGCGCTCGGCCACATCCTGCAACGTCATCCCCCGGGCATGCCGTACTTCGCGGATACAGGTCTTCATCGGCCTCTTCGCTCACCGGTTGGGCTGCGGCGTTCATAGCCCGGCGCGCCGCTGCGGTACAGAAGATGCCGGAGCGGGGAAGATTCTGGCATTTTCCGGCCTTCGGCCCTATCTGCGCGGCGAAGTGGAGCAACGATGGCGAAGATCGGCTGGGGCAGGATATTGGCGGGCGTGGCGACGGCGGCCGCCGCAGGCGCGGCCTATGTCTATTTCAAGCAGCGCGCCGCCCGCGCGCCGCTGTACGAGACGTTGCTCGCCGAGGGCGGTTTCGAGATTCGGCGCTACCCGCCGCTGCTCGTCATCGAGACATCGCAGCAGGGATCGCGTGACCGGGCACTGGGCAACGGCTTCGGCCTCCTTGCCGATTATATGTTCGGCGAAGGCCGCGACGGCGATGAGCTTCCGATCACCATGCCGGTCCTCGCCGCGCCGCTCGACGATGGCGGCTGGCGTATACGCTTCCTGATCCCGCAGGGTATCGACCGCGCCGCCTTGGACATGCCGGGCCATGGCATCGACATTGCCGAGCTTCCCGCCCGGGAAGTGGCGGTGATATCCGTGCCGGGCAAGCCGGGCGACCGGCTGTTCGCGGCTCGGGCCGCCGAACTGCGGCGGTGGATCAAGGCGCAGGGGCGAACCGCCGACGGCGAACCCGAACATGCCTATTACAATTCCCCGCTCAAACCCGGCACCGCGCTCCCGAATGAGCTGTTCATTCCGCTTGCCGGATCGATCGACCAAATGGCGGTCCAACTGTTGCCCAAAAACAACAGCTCGAAACCGTCGTGATTTTTTTTGGAGCGCAGGCAACCCTTTCATGAAACGGTCGTTTAGCGGCTGTCTGAGTAACCGATGCGGCGCCGGAATGGACCGGTATCCAAGTCGGTACACTGCAGAAGCGGAGGCGCTTGCGCGCATCCGGGTGAATAGTTTAGGTGAACACAGTTCCATATGGAACCTGTTGGAAAGGGGAATGATATGCGCAAGCTTGCCATTTTGGCAGCGCTAGCATCAACTGCGCTCGCTGCGCCGGCCTTTGCTCGCGACAATGCCTGGTATGTCGGCGTCGAAGGCGGCGGCATGATGATTGAGGACATGAAGTTCGATGTCACTGGCGGCACGCTCTCGCCGGCCGGTGGTCGCGCTACGGCCGACACGTCGACTGGCTTCGATGTCGATGGCATCGTGGGTTACGACTTCGGCATGGTCCGGGTCGAAGGTGAGGTTGGCTACCGTCGTGCACGGGTCGACAGCTTCTCGACCACGGTCGCTCGTACTCCGGGGGTCTTCCCGGGCGGCGCCGGCGCTCCTGCCGGCACCTATCAGGATGCCTCGGGCAAGAACAGCGCGCTGAGCTTCATGATGAACGCTCTGCTCGACTTCGGCGGCGATGACGGCTTCGGCGCCTACATCGGCGGCGGTGCCGGTGTGGCGCGCGTCAAGTACAGCGGCTACAACGTCTCCGGTAACGACTTCCTGAACGACAGCGACTCCAAGTTCGCTTGGCAGGCAATTGCTGGCGTTCGGTATCCGGTGTCGACCAACGTCGATGTCGGTGTGAAGTATCGCTACTTCCGCGTCGACAAGACCAAGGTCGTCGACGTGGCGGGTGCGCAGTATGAAGGTGACTGGCGTTCGCACAGCGTTCTGCTGAGCCTCGTCTACAACTTCGGTGAGCCGGCAGCTCCGCCGCCGCCTCCCCCGCCGCCGCCTCCCCCGCCGCCGCCCCCTCCGCCTCCGCCGCCGCCTCCGCCGGTGGTTGAGACTCCGGGTCCGTTCATCGTGTTCTTCGACTGGGATAAGTCGGACATCACGGCGGAAGCTGCGTCGATCCTCGACAACGCCGCGAATGCCTATGCCACGACCGGCCAGGCCCGCGTCCAGCTTGCCGGCCACGCCGACAAGTCGGGTGGCGACCAGTACAATGTCGGTCTCTCGCAGCGTCGTGCCGACGCGGTGAAGGCTTACCTGGCTGGCAAGGGCGTGCCTGACTCGGCGATTGCGACCGAAGCGTTCGGTGAAAGCCGTCCGCTCGTCGACACCGCCGATGGCGTCCGCGAGCCGCAGAACCGTCGCGTCGAAATCACCTTCGGCGCCGGCATGTAAGCGGCATCGTCATCGATTTATCGATGACGGGCAAGAATTGGGGTCGGCCTTCGGGCCGGCCCTTTTTCTTTGTCTGCAAGACTTTATCCGTCGGCATGCATGCGGCATGATCCGACTCGCCGGGGGCGGCCTATTGAGGAGACGACCATGTTCAGAGCCCATCTTCCCTGTCTCGCCCTGCTGCTGTCGATGCCGGCCGCGATCGCGTCGCCGGCCTTCGCCGGTACCCATGGCGGCCATCACGCCACTGCCGACATCGTCGATGCGCAGGGCCAGGCCAGGGGCACGGCCATGCTGTCGCAGCACAAGGACGGTATCCATGTCGACGTGAAGGGCCGCGGCCTGCCCGCAGGCGTCCATGCGGTCCATGTCCACACCATCGGCACCTGCACCGGCCCCGACTTCACCAGCGCGGGGGGCCACTGGAATCCCGGCCACAAGCAGCACGGCGCCGAGAACCCGGCGGGCGCGCATATGGGCGACATGCCCAACATGACCGTC
>CAZJXG010000038.1:0-25459 GCA_964549965.1 uncultured Sphingomonas sp.
TCGAATAGCGCATGTTGGCGATGCCGCCTTCATACATCAGGTCGACGATCAGCTTCACCTCGTGGAGACACTCGAAATAGGCCATTTCGGGGGCATAGCCAGCCTCCGTCAAGGTTTCGAAGCCGGCCATGATCAGATGGCTGAGGCCGCCGCACAGCACGGCCTGCTCGCCGAACAGGTCGGTCTCGCACTCTTCCTTGAAGGTCGTCTCGATCACGCCCGAACGGCCGCCGCCGATCGCCGAGGCGTAGGACAGGGCGACATCATGGGCGTTGCCGCTCGAATCCTGCGCGATCGCGATCAGGCAGGGGACGCCGCCGCCGCGCTGATATTCGGAGCGCACGGTGTGGCCGGGGCCCTTCGGCGCGATCATGAACACGTCAATGTCGGCGCGCGGCTCGATCAGGCCGAAATGGACGTTGAGGCCATGGGCGAAAGCAAGGGCCGCGCCGGGCTTCATATTGTCCTTCAGATCGTCGTTGTAGATCGCGGCCTGATGCTCGTCGGGTGCAAGGATCATGATGATGTCGGCCCATTTCGCGGCATCGGCGTTCGACAGGACCTTGAAGCCGGCGCCTTCGGCCTTCTTCGCGGTGGCCGAGCCCGGGCGAAGCGCGATCGCGACGTCGGTCACGCCGGAGTCCCGCAGGTTCTGGGCATGGGCATGGCCCTGGCTGCCATAACCGACGATGGCGACCTTCTTGGTCTTGATAAGGCCGATGTCGGCATCACGATCATAATAGACGCGCATGATGTTGCTTCCCTGTGGCGCCGCCGGACATCCACTTGTGCGGATTGCGGCCTTGTTGAAATTCGGTGGTGGCCCCCTAACGGGCGGGCGCCCGTTCGTCGAGCCTGCTTTATCCTAAGCGCCCTAAAGCGCCTCTTTGCCCCGGACGATCGCGGCGACGCCGGTACGGGCGACCTCGACCAGCCCCACTTCGCGCATAAGCTCGAGGAATTTGTCGATCTTCTCGGTGCCGCCGGTCACTTCGAAGATGAAGCTGGAGATCGTCGAATCGACCACGCGGGCGCGATAGACCTCGGCCAGGCGGAGCGCCTCGATCCGGTGATCGCCGGTGCCGACGACCTTCACCAGCGCCAGTTCGCGCTCGACATGTGGCCCGAGCACCGACAGATCGATGACTTTGTGAACCGGTATCATCCGGTCGAGCTGGGCCACCACCTGTTCGATCACCTCGGGTGTGCCGGTGGTGACGATGGTGATGCGGCTGATCTTCTCGTCCTCGGTGACGTCGGCCACCGTCAGACTGTCGATATTATAGCCGCGCGCCGAGAAAAGGCCTGCGATCCGGGCAAGGATGCCTGCTTCATTGTCCACGGTCACGGACAGCGTGTGCCGTTCGGTGGCTTCCTGCTTGATGTGCATGGTTGGGTTCCGGGTCTGAAAAAAGGAAGGGAACAGGATCAGACGAGCGCCTTGGCTTCGTCGTCCATCTCGCCGACCACCTCGTCGGGCTCCAGGATCATATCGGTGTGCGCCGCGCCGCTGGGGATCATCGGGAAGCAGTTGGCGAGCTTCGCCACGCGGCAATCGACCATCACGGGACCGTCATGGTCGATCATCGCGGCGATACCGGATTCGAGATCGCCCACCTCGTCGATGCGGATGCCCTTCCAGCCATAGGCCTCCGCCAGCTTGACGAAATCGGGGAGCGCATCGCTGTAGCTCTCCGAATAGCGGCCGGCATAGGTCAGGTCCTGCCACTGGCGGACCATGCCCATATATTCATTGTTGAGGATGAATATCTTGACCGGCAGGCGATATTGGGACGCGGTGCCGAGTTCCTGGATGTTCATCTGAATCGAGGCTTCGCCCGCGATGTCGATCACCAGCGCGTTGGGATTGCCGAGCTGCGCGCCGATCGCCGCCGGCAGGCCATAGCCCATCGTGCCGAGGCCACCCGAGGTGAGCCATTTGTTCGGGCCCTCGAAGTCGAAATGCTGCGCGGCCCACATCTGATGCTGGCCGACTTCGGTCGTGATGATCGGCTTCTTCGCATGGGTCGCCTCCCACAGCTTGCGAATGGCGAGCTGTGGCATGATCTCCTTGGTCGATGCCGGATATTTCAGGCATTGGCGCGCACGCCACCCCTCGATCCGGGCAAGCCAGGGCTGGAGGTCCTGCGCACGATGCTGGCGGGCCTTCCACAATTTGATCATGTCCTCCATCGCCCGGCCGACGTCGCCGACGATGCCGAGATCGACCCGCACCGTCTTGTTGATCGAGGAGCGGTCGATATCGATGTGGATTTTCTTGCTGTGCGGCGAGAAGGCGTCGAGGCGGCCCGTCACCCGGTCGTCGAAACGCGCGCCCAGGCAGAGGATCAGGTCCGCCTTGTTCATCGCCATATTGGCTTCATAGGTGCCGTGCATGCCGAGCATGCCGAGCCACGCCGGGTCGGAGGCGGGGAAGGCGCCCAGGCCCATCAGCGTCGACGTCACCGGCGCGCCGGTGATCCGCGCCAGTTCACGCAGGATCTGGCTGGCCACCGGACCCGAATTGATGATGCCGCCGCCGGTATAGAGGATCGGCCGCTCGGCCGCCGCGATCATCTCCACCGCCGCTTCTATCAGCTTGGGATCGGCCTTCACCTGTGGCTTATAGCCTTTGTGCGGCAACGCCTGGATGGACGGCTTGCGATAGGGCGCGCTCGCCACCTGCACGTCCTTCGGCAGGTCGACCACCACCGGGCCGGGGCGCCCGGAGGTCGCGATATGGAATGCCTCATGGATCACGTCACCCAGCTTGGCCGGGTCCTTCACCAGATAGTTGTGCTTGGTGCAGTGGCGGGTGATGCCCACCGTGTCGCACTCCTGAAACGCATCGGTGCCGATCAGCGGGGTGCCGACCTGGCCGGTCAGCACCACCAGCGGGATCGAATCCATCAGCGCGTCGGCGATGCCCGTCACCGCGTTGGTGGCGCCTGGCCCCGACGTCACCAGCGCCACGCCCGGCTTGCCGGTCGAACGCGCATAGCCTTCGGCGGCATGCACCGCGCCCGCTTCATGGCGGACGAGAATGTGGCGGATACGCTTTTGCTTGAACAGCGCGTCGTAGATCGGAAGGACGGCGCCGCCGGGATAGCCGAAGACGACCTCCACACCCAGGTCGTTCAGCGCCTGGATCAATATGTCGGCTCCACTCAGCTCGGCAGTCATGGTCTGTCCCTCTTGTGCGCCGCAGCGCTTCGATGAAGCCGCGTGCCCTAAATGCAATAAATTATGCTGTCAACGCCATTTTACGCAATTTAATTACGATTTGTTCGATGTTGTTGTCATCGAGTTGCGATTCATGGCGCGGCCATGCGGCGGGAAGCTGATGCCGGAACCAGGTATATTGCCGCTTGGCATATTGGCGGGTTGCCGCCTGTGCCTTTGCGACCATCTCGTCGCGATCGGTCAGGCCGTCGAGCCAGTCGATGATATCGCGGACCCCGATCGCGCGCATCGCCGGCAGGCTGGGATCGAGCCGTCGGGCGCGCAGCGCCTCGACCTCGGCGATGGCGCCCTGGTCGATCATCCCCTCGAACCGGGCGTTGCAGCGCGCATGCAGCCAGTCGCGCGGCGGCAGCAGAATGGCGGGCGCGACATGGATGCGGTCGGCAATGCCGCCCTGACGATCTTCCTGCCATTGCGACAAGGTTCGTCCCGTCGAGCGGACGACTTCCAGCGCGCGGGCAATACGGGTGATGTCGAGCGGGTTGAGCCGGGCGGCGGCGTCTGGATCCTCGCGACGAAGCTTCGCGGCGACCTTCCCCACCGGCATCGCCCGCACTTCGGCGCGGATCGCGGGATCGATCTCGGGAACCGGCGCTATCCCATGCAGCAATGTGCGCAGATACAGGCCGGTGCCACCGACGATGATCGGCAGCTTGCCCTCGCCATGCGCCTGATCGATTTCACGCCGCGCATCGGCGGCCCAGTCGGCCGCCGAGCAGGCGTCCGCCGCGTCGCGATAGCCGAACAGCCGGTGGGGGGCGCGGGCCGTCTCGGCATCGTCGGGCCGCGCCGACAGGATGCGAAGATCGGCATAGACCTGGCTCGCATCGGCGTTGATCACGACACCATCGGCGATTTCGGCAAGGCGCACCGCCAATGCGGACTTGCCGCTGGCGGTCGGCCCCGCAATAAGCGCGACCGGATTCTTGGTTTTGTTTGCCGCGATTTCGGCGGCGGCGGGTGTATCCGCCTGCTCCGAAATCGCTTTTGACGGGGAAATGGTCTTGTTCATCGCCACGCTGATAGCATCGGACAAGCTCGACGCGGGGGATATTTCCGCTGCCGCCGACCGCATCGCGGGAGCGGGGGGACAAAATGGCGGTTCGTCCTGGCTGGAACCCGGCGTCGCCTGCGACCTGCGCTTCGATGGCGATGCGGCTAGGGTGCGGGCGGCGCTGGAGGGCGCCTTGGCCGGTGTCGATGTGGTCGTGCAGGTGGAAGCGGAGCGCCGCCGCAGGCTGCTGGTCGCCGACATGGATTCGACGATGATCACGATCGAATGCATCGATGAGCTGGCCGATTATGCCGGGATCAAGCCACAGATCGCCGAGATCACCGAGCGGGCGATGCGCGGCGAGCTCGATTTCGAAGGGGCGCTCGATGCGAGGGTACTGCTGCTGAAGGGCCTCGATGCGTCGGTGATCGACCGCTGCCATGCCGAGCGGGTCGTGATCATGTCCGGCGCGCGGGAACTGGTACGGACGATGCGCGCCGATGGTGCCGACTGCTACCTCGTCTCGGGCGGCTTCACCCTGTTCGCCGATCGGGTCGCGGCCGAGATCGGCTTCAACCGCGCGCTCTCCAACATATTGGAATTCACCGACGGCAAGCTGTCCGGCACGGTCGCCCGCCCGATTGTCGGCGCCGCGACCAAGCGCGAGACCCTGCTGGCCGAGGCCGAGGCGCATGGCCTGTCCCCCGCGCAATGCCTCGCGATCGGCGATGGCGCCAATGATATCCCGATGATCCAGGCGGCGGGGCTTGGTGTCGCCTATCATGCGAAACCGAAGACCGCGGCGGCGGCGGCGGCACGGATCGACCATGGCGACCTGACCGCGCTGCTCTATGCACAGGGCTACGCGCGCAAGGACTGGATCAGTTAAAAGGTCGACGCCTGGGCTCCGGCCTCGCGCATCCGGTAACGGTCAATGGCCTTTTGGCTGAATGAACATCCGTGCCATTCCATGAGCAGGGGGCACGGCACTCGCTATGGCCGCGACCATCCGGGCGCGCATCGTCCCCGACAGCTGCAGATAATCGAATACGGCGCCTTCGGCATTCGCCCTGAGCTGTTCCAGATTGCCGCCGCTGGCCGAGCATGTGGGGAGGTTGGGAAAGAAAGCGCGAAATCCCCCGGCGGCCCGTTGGACGACAGCCATATATGAATGTGATGTCGGGATCATCCTGAATCTACCGCAAATATCTATGCATTCAGTCAATATAACTGGCAATGTTGCAGCTATAACGCTCAGTATATAACTATGGGTCCAATAGAAATTATACGTATAATTTCGACGCCGGCGATGGCGTTATTAATAGTATTATTCAGTTTTTAAGGTGGATATTTCGTAGAAGCCAGGCGTCCCGGTTCAACTAGCCGCGCGTCATGTCCGCCGTGATGGCACTCAGCGCATAGGCGATCGCATGTTCGGCGCCATCGAAGCTGATCCGGATCGAGCCCAGGCCGATCTCGCTCACCGTCGCGCGGATCGATCCCGCTTCGGGGTGATGGAGTTCGACGATGCTGCCGAGCGCAGGCGGATGAGCGCTGTCGAGTCGGGCGCCGCGTCCGTCGATGCTGCGCAGCGCTACCGACTGACAGCCCTCGTCTCCGATCAGCTGGCAGACGCGGCGGCGGCGCCAGCGGCTCGCCATCGCGACGGGCCGATCGAAACTATGCCAATGCCTCATGCAACCATCCGCTACCGACTTTCGGGCGATTATCCCGCCAAGTCACCAACATAGGGTTAATGCGGTCGTGGGGGTCAGGGCGCCACCGGGAAGCAGGCGGTTCCGGCGGTCGCCTTGACAGCGGCGCAGGCCTGGTTTGCCGCGGCGCGCGAGGCCAGCGGTCCCGCCTGGAGGCGAGTGAGGTTGCCGACGGGTGTGTAGGTCGGGCTCAATGCGCTCAGCCCGGCCTTGGCCGACAGGCTCGACCAGGCATTTTGAGCGGCACCGCTGCCGGAGAAGGCGCCAAGCTGGATTTTCCAGCCGCCACGTGTCGCCGCGACGATCGGCGCCGCTGGCTTTGGCGCAGGTCTGGGCGCGGCCGGCTTTGGCGTGATCGCAACAGGCTTGGGGGTAGTTGCGACCGAAACGGCGGGCGGCGTCACGGGCGCCTTGGTCGTCGTCGGCGCCTTCCACGGCTGAACCTGCGCAACCTCCGCCGGAGCCGGCGGCGTGACGGGGGCCGCGGACGGCGGCACCGGCACCTGGCCCACCGGCTGCGGCGTGCGGCTGTTGCGCATCGTCAGCGGCGCGCCCGGGCCGGGTACGTCGCTGGCGCGCAGCTGCGCGGTGCGCTCCATCTCACGCGCGAGCGCCATGCCCGCCTGGCGCTGCTGTTCAGGGATCAACTGGTCCATCTGGGTAAGGCTGGTGGTCGCGGCGCCGATTCCGGCGGCCTTGGCGCGTGTCATCAGCGCATAGGCGCGCGCCCAGTCCTTCGGCAGGGAATCGCCGTTGAAATAGGCCGTACCGACGACATATTGCGCGCGCGGTTCACCCTGATCGGCAGCTTTCTTCAGCCAGATCATCGCCTCATCGCGCTGTCCGCTCTGGAAAAGCTGGAGGCCGAGAGTCGCCTGCGCCTGCTCATGCCCTGCTGAGGCTGCCCTGCGATACCAGTCCATCGCCACGGCGGCATCCATGGGCACGCCGCGGCCCAGCTTATAGGCCTGGCCGAGATTGAACTGGGCATCGGGCTCGCCAGCGGCGGCCGGGCCACGCCATTCGGCGATAGCCTTCGGGAAATCGCCGGCCATCCACGCGTCAACACCGGCCTTAACATCGGCCAGCGCCGGCGTCGCAGCGACAAGGGCGATCAGCCCGCAGCCCGCCAAAAAGCTTTTCATACTGTACCGCCCCCAGAGTCTCGGCATGGTTTTCAGTGTGATAGCGCGTTCGTCGGGACGGGCGATAGCCCTAACTGCAGACGTTACGATCTGAATCATTTCCTAAGCGTCGTCATTAACCAAAGCTTAGCACCGGCGATGGCACCATCCTGCACGGAGAACGAATATCCGCGAGGCAAAGGACGTCCTATGAACAGGAAGATGGTCGGTTTGACAGCGGGCGCCGCGCTGCTGGGATGGATGCCCGGCGCGCTGCTCGCGGCCGCGCCTGCCTCGCGCGATGGTATGAGGGAGCCGGCCGCACAGAAGCGGGCGGGAGAGTTGCTCGCCGATGCCCGAGGGGCGCTCGCGCGCGGTGTTCCGGGAACCGCCGTCCAGCAGGCGGAGGCAGCGGTCGCGCTCAGCCTGCGGGATGCGCAGGCCCGCGCCGTGCTTGGCCGCGCCTATCTTGCCGCTGGGCGTTTCGAGGCCGCGGAAACCGCGCTCGGCGATGCGCTGGCGATCGATCCTTCGCTCGGCCGCGCGGCGGTCGGCAGAGCACTTGCGCAGATTGCGCTCGGCCGGAGCGAGGCGGCGCAACTGTCGCTCGCCGCAGCGGAAGAGAGCGGCGCCGACGCCGATATCGGGCTGGCCTTCGCGCTGCTCGGACGCACCGACGAAGCGATCGAAAAGCTTCTCGCCGCTGCGCGGGAGCCGGGCGCCGATGCCCGCACCCGTCAGAATCTTGCGCTGGCCTATGCGCTTGCCGGCCGATGGAATGATGCCGTCACCGTCGCCGCGCAGGATGTCCCGGCCGAGCTGATCGCCGATCGGCTGCGTCGCTGGGCGATGGTCGCGCAGATGAAGAATGATCCGGCAATGCAGGTCGGCGCGCTGCTCGGCGTACTGCCGGTCAAGGATGCTGGCCTGCCTGCGCAGCTGGCGCTCGTCGGCCCGGTCCAACCAGAGCGGGTAGCCGAACCCGTCATGCTCGCTGAGGCGTCCCCCTTTGAACTGTCGCCGGTGATCCCGACGATCGTCCCAGCCATCCAGATCGACGACGCCGCGGTCGTGACCCAGACCAATTTCTCCGCGCCGCCGATCGAAAAATTGTCGACGCTGCCGGCCGTGGCGCTTGTGCCGGTCGCCGATGCCGTCGCGCCGGCGCCCGCTCGGGCCTCCGATGATATGGTGAAGGTGGAGGCATGGGCCGGCCCGCCGCGTATGCGTTCGCGGCAAAAAGCGCGGATCGTCGAGATCAAGGCTCCCAAACCCGCTGTCCGGCCTGTTCAGGTGCGGTCGCTACGCTTCGAGCGGCGCGCGACGGCTCCCCGGCCGATGCAGCTCGTATCGCGGACCATGCTCAAGCCGCTTCCGGGAGCGTCGGCGGGGGGCTGGTCGGTGCAACTCGGGGCTTATAGCTCGGCGACGCGCACGGAGCTTGCATGGTCCCGGCTCCATGCCCGCGTGACCTTCCTGAAAGACCATATTCCGACCGGATCGAAGACGCGGCGTGGCAAGGCGCTGTTCCATCGCCTGTCCGTCGGCGGTCTGTCGAGCCGCGCCGATGCGATACGCCTTTGTCTGAAGGTCCGCGAGGCGGGTGGCGCCTGTTTCGTCCGCCGCACGTCGGGCGATCAGCCGTTGACCTGGGCGATGCGACCAAAGGTCGATCAGGCGGCCTGATCCGGCCCGAACCTAGCTGAGGACCGAGCCGCCCTTGATCGTGCGCAGCACCCGTCCCTGGACGGGGAGGCCATCGAAGGGCGTGTTTCCGGCGCGCGACGCCATATGATCCGAATCGATTCGCCACGGCGTATCGGGATCGAACAGCAGCAGATCGGCCTCGGCGCCCGGCGCCAGCGAACCGCCGGGCAGGCTCAGCAGCCGCGCCGGTGCGGTCGACAGCAGCTCGATCAGCCGGGGGAGGGCAATCACCCCATCCCGCACCAGTGCCAGCGACAGGGTGAGCAGCGTCTCCGCGCCCGACATGCCGGCTTCGGCATCGGCGAAGGGCAGGCGCTTGGCTTCGGGGCCCTGCGGATCATGGCTTGAGCAGATCAGATCGATCGTGCCGTCCGCGATGGCGGCGAGGGCCGCCTGCCGGTCATCTTCGGTACGCAGCGGCGGGGAGAGGTGCGCAAAGGTACGGAAACCGCCGATCGCGACATCCGACAACAGCAGATGCGCCGGGCTGATTCCGCAGGTCACGGGCAGGCCGCGCCGCTTAGCATCGCGTACCAGTGCAAAGGCCCGCGCGGTCGACAACTGGCGGAAGTGCAGCCGCGCCCCGGTTTCCTCGACCAGCATCAGATCACGCGCGACGGCCATCGCCTCGGCGATAGCCGGTGCGGCGGGCAGGCCCATGCGGGTCGCATATTCGCTTTCGGTCGCGACCGCGCCGACCGTCAGGCCGCTATCCTCGGCATGGGTGATGACCGGGAGGCCCAGCGCGTTGGCATAGGCCAGTACGCGTCGCATCACGCCCGAATCGGCGATCCAGCCCCGCCCGGTGGCGACCGCGCAGGCGCCGCCCGCCTGCATCAGGCCCATTTCGGCGAGTTCCTTGCCCGCCAGACCCTTGGTCGCGGCGGCGAGTGGGTGGATCCAGACATCGGGCTTCCCGGCGGCCGCGGCGCGCTGGACAAGCGCCTCATGGTCGAGCGGCGGCGACTGATCGGGCATCAGCACCGCACGGGTGATGCCGCCAGCCGTGAACGCCGGCATGTCGATCGCGAAGATGCCGAGATCGACGAGGCCGGGGGCGAGATGCGCGCCCTTCGCGTCGATCGTCGCAATGTCGGCGGGCAGGTCGAACTGGCCGACCGCGGCGATATGCCGGTCGCGGATCAGGACGCCGCCATTGCTGACGGTGCCGGCGGCGGGATCGACGATCCGGGCGTTGAGGATGGCGAGCGATCCGGTCATGCCCAGCCCTCCACGCCGCGTCGCTTGCGGGTCAGCACGTCGAGGCAGGCCATCCGCACCGCGACGCCCATTTCGACCTGCTCGGTGATGGCGGAGCGGGTGGGATGATCGGCCACGCTACTGGTGATCTCGACCCCGCGGTTCATCGGGCCGGGATGCATCACCAGCGCATCGGGTGCGGCCCGCTCCAGCCGTTCGGGCGTCAGGCCGTAAAGCGCGTGGAATTCGCGCGGTGAGGGGAGATAGGCTCCGTCCATCCGTTCGTTCTGCAGACGGAGCATCATCACGACATCGGCGCCGTCGAGGCCACGATCCAGATCGCCATAGGGAATGGCGCCAAGCCGCTCGATTGCGGCGGGCATCAGCGTCGGCGGCGCGATCACCCGCACCTCGGCGCCCAGCGCGGTCAGCGCCAGGATGTTCGAGCGCGCGACCCGGCTATGGAGGATGTCCCCGCAGATCGCCACGGTCAGCCCGCCGATCCTGCCCTTGCGGCGGCGGATGGTGAGCGCGTCGAGCAGCGCCTGGGTCGGATGTTCGTGGCGGCCGTCGCCGGCATTGAGGACGGGGCAATCGACCTTGTCGGCGATCAGCTGCACCGCGCCCGACGACTGGTGGCGGATGACGATCATGTCGGCCCGCATCGCGTTCAGCGTCACCGCGGTGTCGATCAGCGTCTCGCCCTTCTTCACGCTCGACTGGCCGACCGCCATGTTGACGACATCGGCGCCGAGCCGCTTGCCCGCTATTTCGAACGACAGCAGCGTGCGCGTCGAATTCTCGAAGAACGCGTTGATCAGGGTCAGACCCGACAGGCGATCGTCATGCTTGCTGGTCGCACGGTTGAGCGTGATCCACTGCTCGGCTTCGTCGAGCAGGAACAATATCTCGTGCGGCTGAAGCCCGTAGATGCCGGTCAGGTGGCGGTGCGGGAAAGGAGCGGACATTAAAGCCGCGCCATAGGGCAGGGCGCGGCGACGGGCAAGCGGGCTAACTCGTCATCCTGACGAAAGTCAGGATCCAGACATGCTACGCTGCGATTCTTGCTTGGACGTCGCGCCAATGGATGCTGGATCAAGTCCAGCATGACGGAGGAGAGGTGACCGCTATCCAATCATCCCGTCGATTGCACCTTGCAGGATATACGCCGCCGCGAGTTTATCGACCAGCTCGGCGCGGCGGGCGCGGCTCGCATCGGCGTCGATCAGGGTGCGCGTCACCGCCTGGGTCGACCAGCGCTCATCCCACAGCAGGATCGGCAGACCGATCCCCTCGATGTTGCGGGCGAAGGCGCGGACCGACTGGGTGCGCGGAGAATCGCTGCCGTCGAGGTTCAGCGGCAGGCCGACCACCATCCCCGTCACCGATTGCGCGGTCAGCAGGGCGCGGAGCTTCGCCGCATCGACGCTGAACTTGGTGCGCGCGATGGTCTCGGCCGGGCTGGCGATCGTCCAGCCGGCGTCGCAGATCGCGATGCCGATCGTCTTGGTGCCGACGTCGAGCCCCGCAAGTCGCCCACGGGCCGGCAGGGCGGCGCGGAAATCGAGGGTCGAGGTGCAGATCACCGGTTCAGATAGGCCTTTGCGCGGGTTTCGGCGTCGGCGCGGACATTGGCCCAGAACAGCGCATAATCGAAGACATGATAATTATTGCCCGGCATCACATAGCTGTCGAAGCCCTTTGGTGGTCCGCCGATCAGCAGCAGGCCCGATGGGTCGCACCGCGCCGCGATCGCGCCCGGCCGCAGTTCGGCACCCAGAAAGTCTCCGCTCGGCACCAGCGAACCCAGATTGGCCGCGGGCAGGGCGGCGGTCGCCGGCGCTCCGGTCAGCGGGTTGACGCACAGCATCGGCGTGCCGCGCCGCATCTGGCCGTTCAGGCCCACCGACGCGTTGTAGATATCGGTGATCGTGCGCGGTTCGGCAGGCTCGGCGAAGCTTTGCCACGACAGGACGCAGTTGGCCTGGCGCGGGTCGCCGCAGGCGGCCAGGCCGAGCGCCGGAATGTCGGCAGTGGTCGAGATCGGCCATCCGACCAGATAGGCGGCGACGATCCGCTGTGCGACCGGCTTGCCCGCCACCTTCTCCTGCATCAGCCGCATCAGATGGACCGTGCCCTGGCTGTGCCCGGCGATCAGTATCGGGCGCGATGCCGGAATTTGCGCGAGAAATGCATCGAAGGCGCGCGAGACGTCTGAATAAGCGAGGTCGAGCGCCCTGTCCGCGTCCGGTCCGTTCGACAGGAAGGCGCCGAGCGCCGCCGAGCGATAGCGTGGCGCCCAGACCGCACCGACCCGGTTGAACGCGCTCGCTTCGCTCCAGCCGAAGACGCGCAGCCATTTGCGCGATTCCTCATTGTCGAGGCCGGCATTCCAGCCCGCCTTGCCATAATAGGTGGTCGGCGCGACGTAGAAGACGGCAACATCGCGCCGCACCGACGAGCGAGTCTCGCCCGGCGGCAGCCAGCGCGACGGATCGTCGGGCAGATCCGGACGAGACAGCCATGAGCCCGCGCTCGCATAATCTGGCGGTGGCCCGGCACCGTTGGCGTCGAAACGGACGTTGGGGACGAAGGCGAGGCGGAGGAGCTGGTCCTGGAACAAGTTCCAGCCGATTCCGGCGGCCAATGTCAGCACGATCAACCCCGCGATGATGTAGAGAAAACGGCGAGCGAGCAACCTGCGGCTCCAATGTTGCAGTGCAGCATAACGGTCTGGTCAGCAAGTGCGTAGCGGGCAATCGCGCTTGCGTCCAACCACTCTTTGCCAGCCAAGGGCCGCGAGGGGGCGAGATGGCTTGCTCCCCCGCCGCCCCGATGCTAGCCGCGCGGCCATGTCAGTCGATGCCGCAACCGTCCGCAAGATCGCGAGCCTCGCCCGAATTGCCGTTACCGACGGCGATGTCGATGCGATGGTTCCCGAGCTCAACAATATCCTGGGCTGGATCGAGCAGCTGGGCGAGGTGAACACCGATGGTGTCGCCCCGCTCGCCGCCGTCATCCCCAATCATCAGCGTCTGCGCGCGCCTGTCCTCACCGACGGCAATCTCCGCGACAAGGTGATCGCCAATGCGCCGCAGGCGGAGCATGGCTTCTTCGCCGTTCCCAAGGTGATCGAATAATGAGCGGCATCACCGAACTGGGTATCGCCGGCCTGCGCGACGGCTTCCGCGCCGGGGACTTCACGGCCCGTGAAGCCGCCGAGGCGTTCAACGCTGCGGTCGCGGGCGCCAAGGCGCTCAATGCCTTCATCATCGAGACACCCGATCACGCGCTTGCCGCCGCCGACGCGGCCGACAAGGCGCGTGCGGCCGGCGATCTGCAGCCGCTATCCGGCGTGCCGCTGGGCATCAAGGACCTGTTCTGCACCGAGGGCTATCAGACCACCGCCGCCAGCCACATGCTCGAGGGCTTCGTGCCGTCCTACGAGTCGACCGTGACGGCGAAGCTGTTCGCGGCGGGCGCCGGCATGCTCGGCAAGCTCAATCTCGACCAGTTCGCGATGGGGTCGTCGAACGAGACGAGCGCGTTCGGCAATGTCATTTCGCCCTGGCGCGCAAACGACGGCAGCAATGCGCCGCTGGCGCCTGGCGGCTCTTCTGGCGGCTCCTCCTCGGCGATCGCCGCGCGGATCGTGCCGGCGGCGACCGGCACCGACACAGGCGGCTCGATCCGCCAGCCTGCCGCCTTCACCGGCATCGCGGGCATCAAGCCGACCTATGGGCGCTGTTCGCGGTTCGGCATCGTCGCCTTCGCCTCCTCGCTCGATCAGGCGGGCGCGATGGCACAGGACGTGCGCGATTGCGCGATCCTGCTCGAGGCGATGTCGGGCTTCGATCCGAAGGATTCGACCTCGCTCGACGTCTCGGTGCCGCCGTGGGAAGCCGATCTGTCGGCCGATCTGAAGGGCAAGAAGGTCGGCATTCCGAAGGAATATCGGGTCGACAACATGCCCGGCGAGATCGACGCGCTGTGGAAACAGGGGATCGAATGGCTCCGCGACGCGGGCGCCGAGATCGTCGATGTTTCGCTGCCCCATACGCGCTACGCGTTGCCCACCTACTATATCATCGCGCCGGCCGAGGCTTCGTCGAACCTCGCCCGCTATGATGGCGTCCGCTATGGGCTGCGCGAACTTCCCGATGGCGCCAATCTGCAGGACATGTACGCGGCGACACGCGCTGCCGGTTTCGGCCCGGAGGTGAAGCGCCGTATCCTGATCGGCACCTATGTGCTCTCGGCGGGCTTCTACGACGCCTATTATACCAAGGCGCAGAAGGTCCGCGCGCTGATCGCCCGCGATTTCGAGGAGGCGTTCAGGCAGGTGGATGTGCTGCTGACGCCGACAGCCCCGTCGGCCGCCTTCGCGCTGGGCGAGAAAAGCGCCGATCCGCTGGAAATGTACCTCAACGACGTCTTCACCGTGCCGGCGAGCCTGGCCGGCGTCCCCGCCATGTCGGTGCCCGCGGGCCTCGATGCGAAGGGACTGCCGCTGGGCCTGCAGATCATCGGCCGCCCGCTCGACGAGCAGGGTGTGCTGAACGCGGGTCTGGCGATCGAGCAGCGGGCGGGCTTCAGCGCCCGGCCGCAGAACTGGTGGGCGAAATGAGCAGCTATCGTATCCAGGGCGCCACCGGCGAGTGGGAGGTCGTGATCGGCCTTGAGGTCCATGCGCAGGTCGTATCCAAGGCCAAGCTTTTCTCGGGCGCCTCGGCGACCTTCGGAGCCGAGCCCAACGCCAATGTCTCGCTGATCGACGCGGCGATGCCCGGCATGCTGCCGGTGCCGAACGAGGAGTGCATCCGCCAGGCCGTGAAGACGGGCATGGCGCTGGGTGCCGAGATCAACCGCTGGTCGCGTTTTGACCGGAAGAATTATTTCTACGCCGATCTGCCGCAGGGCTATCAGATATCGCAGCTATATCATCCGCTGGTGGGCGAGGGCGCGATCACGATCGATGCCGATGAGAAGAGCGGCATCGCCGAGCCCAAGACGATCGGCATCGAAAGGCTCCATGTCGAGCAGGATGCGGGCAAGCTGATGCACGATCAGCATCCGACGCGTTCCTATGTCGATCTCAACCGTTCGGGCGTCGCGCTGATGGAGATCGTGTCGAAGCCTGACATGCGTTCTCCTGCCGAAGCAGGGGCTTATCTCCGGAAGCTGCGATCGATCCTGCGCTATGTGGGATCGTGCGACGGCAATATGGAAGAAGGCTCGATGCGTGCCGACGTCAACGTTTCGGTGCGCAAGGTCGGTGACGAACTCGGCACCCGGACCGAGACCAAGAACGTCAATTCGATCCGCTTCGTGATGGCGGCCATCGAGGGCGAGGCGAACCGCCAGGTCGATGTGATCGAAAGCGGCGGCAAGATCGTCCAGGAAACCCGGCTCTACGATCCGGACCGCAACGAAACCCGTTCGATGCGGTCGAAGGAAGATGCGCATGACTATCGCTACTTCCCCGATCCCGACCTGCTGCCGTTGGAACTGACCGAAGCGTTCGTCGCCGAATGCGCTGCCGAACTGCCCGAACTGCCCGACGCCAAACGGCGCCGCTACGAGGGGGAGCTTGGACTGCCGGTCTACAACGCCGCGGTGATTACCGCCGATGTCGAGACCGCCCGCTGGTTCGAGGCGCTGGTGGCCGCGACGGGCAAACCCGCCGGGGAGGTCGGCCGCACGGCGTCCAACTGGCTGATTTCCGATCTGTTCGGCGCGCTCAATCGCCTCGGCACGTCGATCGAGGATAGCCCGGTCAGCCCGAAGCAGGGCGCCGAGCTGCTGGCGCTGGTGGCGGACGGCACCTTGTCTGGCACGCTCGCCAAGCAGGTTTTTGAGATCATGCTCGAAACCGGTGACGATCCGGCGAAGATCGTCGAGGAGCGCGGCTTGAAGCAGACCAGCGACACCGGCGCGATCGAGAAGGTTATCGCCGATGTCATGGCCGCCAATGCCGACAAGGTGGACGAATATCGTGGCGGCAAGGACAAGCTGTTCGGCTTCTTCGTCGGCCAGACGATGAAGGCAATGGGCGGCAAGGCCAACCCGGGCGTGGTCAACGACCTGCTGAAGAAAGCTCTGGGCTAAGCCAATCCCTCCCAACCTCCTTCGTCATCCCTGCGAAAGTGGGGATCCAGACGCGCTCCGCTCAAGAGGTTCGAGCGTAAGAGAATATGGATTCCCGCCTGCGCGGGAATGACGGGTTTGGAGTGGCGGGATTAGGGCTGGAGTGTCTGGGAAGGGTGAGGCTACACCCCTCCGATGATCTATGGCGATCCCGGCAGCATCATCGCGCTGAATCTTCCTGCGGGGAGCGGCGAATATCAGCTGTCGGTGCCGTCGGGGCTGACCATCGCCCGCCGCGTGGCGACCCAGGGCTTCGAGCCGGCCGCCGCGAGTTGGCGCTTCGGCTCCTCGGCTTCCTTTGTGATGAGCAGCGGCGATGCGCTGCCCGGTCGGGTCCAGCTGACGGCCGTCGGTCCGGGCACTGCCACGGCGGCGGGCATGGCGCTGGATCGCAGCAGCTTCCTGCAGTCGCGGCCGGTCGGCTTGGATTTCGGGAGTGATGCCGATCCGGAGCGGACCCAGACGCCACCCCGCCTGCGCCTCTCGTTCCGGGGCGTGGTGCCGCGCGCGGACGGCGCGCTGCTCGTCTATATGGTGGGTTGGGGCGTCGGCAGCATCGCACTGGTGACGCGCTACGGCAGCGACCAGCTGGAATGCACGATCGGGCGCGGCGACCGTACCGAGGGCGGCTTCTTCAGCACCGTGGCGCGCAAGCCCGGCGTCGAACAACTGCTGGAAGTCGAATGGATCGACCATGCCTTTGGTCCGGGCGGCAGCATCGTCTTCTTCATCGACGGCAAGCCCGCCGGTGGCCCGTTCCGGACGAAGATCAAGCCGCGCATCACCCCGGAGATGGAGTTTTCGGTCAACGCGGCGCTTGGCAATACGCGGCAGGCCGTCGACGGTCTTGTGGTGCGCGAGATCCGGATCGGCGTCGACAAACCCGTCACCCGCTACAGCTATCGGGCCATGGCGAGCGGCGTGGTGCCGGGCGATGCCTTGCCCGATCTCGTGGCCGACGCCCGGGCCGTGAATATGGCGCAGCCGCCAAGGACGCTGGCGTGGCGGGCTCCTGACGGTGCGGTGTCGACTCTCGACATCACCGTAGGCCCGATCGACGTGGCGGCGGGGCAGGCCTATAAGGCAGTACTGGTCGACTGGTCGAGCGGGGTAGCGGTCCCGCATCCCAACCAACTCGTCATGACGAAGCTGGCGGCCCAGAACTGCCGTTTCGAGGATGCCTGGCTCGGTGGCGCGCAACCGGCCTGGACCGAATGCCTGCCGCAGGGGCCGGTTCCCGTCATCCATGGCATCGCTTATTATTGCGAAGCGATCCGCAGCGGCGACTATGTCCAGTTCCAGTTCGGCTATGACTGGGACGCGAGCGTGATGCCGGCCAATCCGTTCGGCGATCCGTCGGGCCGGAACGCCTATATGATCCCGCATAAATGGCTGATCTATGACCAGGCGGACAAGCTGCTCGCCACCGTCGAGACGCCGGATGGCGGCCCGCTCAACGGCATGGACAAGATGGCGCTCTATGGCGGCCCCAGTGACGGGCGCGGCTGTGCCATGACCGATGCGACCCATCGCTGGTATCCGCATGGCACGGTACGTTCGGGCATCATCTGGCGCAGCCGTGATCCGGGAAGCCATGAGCAGGCCGGCATCCGCCGGGCGGTACCGCTGTTCGACATGAGCGTGCCCTTCGGGTGCCATCTCGATTATTCTGTCAACGGTTTCGACCTGCGCGTCTTTTCCGGCGGGGCGGGGAATGAGGGGCAGGCCAATGGCTTCGGCAATGTCCGGGTCATACCCTGGAAGCAGAGTGACTATCGGACGATGGTCGGCAAGGCGGGGCGGACCCGCGATCCGTTCACCGCGCTCTATTCGGCCAATTCAATGGCTGCCAACGCGGCGCTGTGGCTCGAATATACTCCTTTCAACATTCAGGGCCGCTCGCCCGTCACCGGCCCGGGGGGCATGCGCGACGACCGGCAGATCATCCCGGAACCGGTGGCCTGGCACATCGACCAGCCTCAGGGGCTCCGGCCCCATGACGGCACGCCCTGGCGGCTGATCGCGCTCGATTATCTGACCGGCTATGCGTCCGACGCGGTCCACGCCTTCGAGAAGGGACGGAATGTCCCGCTGTTCAAGGGCAATGCCCGCCGATCGATCGCCTTGCGTAACCATTATTATGGTCCCGGCAATCTCGCGCTCCCCCCGGGCCAGGCCTGGTATCAGCAGGGGGGACGGGTCTCCGGCTGGCTACGCGGCGTCAATCCGCTGCGCGTGGCGGCGCCCTATGGCGGCGATGTGCCCGAGCGGCCCTATTTCGGCACCTTCCAGGTCGACAAGCTGCATGGGCACCAGTTTCCGGGCTGGGGCAGCCTGCTGTTCCGGACGCCGGAGTTTGCTTTTCTCGGCCATCGCTTCTGGGATCAGAACCGGCTTTATTCGAACGATATAATCGCCGATCCCTGGTTGAGTCTCTGGGCGAGCCGGGAGGGAGCGTGGGCCTTCCTCCATGCGGCGCTCGCTTGGAAGACGGCCAGTGCGACGTCGCACCGCCTCTACAGCCGGGTCGAAGTCCTCGACTTCACCCTGTCCGAACTGGAGGGGTTTCACGATCAACACTATGCCGCCTCGCCGGGATTCCTCAATCCGCCGGGTAATGTGCTGATCGGTGGGCAGCCCGACATGCGCCTCGCGACCTACGCTGCGGCCCGGCATTTCGGCGTGCTCAGCTACGGCGACAGTGAACTCAACCAGCATGAATTCAGCCTGGGCTACTGGCTCAGCGCGCTGGCCGCCGCGGAAAAGATGGGCTTCAATGCCGCTCTGCGGCAGGCATCGGCCAAGGCCGGCGCTGTTGTAGACTGGCTGATCGCCATGCACCGCAAGCGGATCGTAGGCCGCATACTCGAAGGCGCGCGGCTCCAGACGCTGGGCGGTTCCAACTATATGATCGGCTTATGGAGCCGTCAGCAGATGATCGATGTAGCTGGCGATATTGCACGTCTGCCGCACAGCTATGCCGGCATCGTGAAGCTATGGGGAGAGACGCGCGGTTGGGACAGCTATGAAGCCGATGGCCGGTCGGTCAGCCGTGATGGGCAGGCGCTGGATCAGTTGATAGCGGGGCCTTCGCTGCTGCGATACATGCTCGGCCAGACCGGAGAGGACCTGATCCTGGCGCAGAAGATCGCTCAGGAGTGGCGCGAAGCCAAGAAACGGGAAGAGTTGGCGAAAGGGCAGGACGCCGGCACCGGGTGGTTCGCCTATCTGCAGGCGACCAATAATCCAGCGCGCGCTGTCCAGATATGATCAGCTTCCCGTGTGGCGTGCGCCCGGCATGATCGCCTTCAGCAGCTTCATGTTGCAAAAGCGTTCGAGCAGGAACCAGCTTGCGCCGCCCAGCAACCAGGCACCTATCAGGTTGATGAGGATGAAAGGGCCGACCGCCCACTCTGGCTTCAGCCAGATCAGCAGATTTCCGATTGGCCAGCCGTAGAGATACGTGCCGTAGCTAATGTCCCAGCGGTCGTTGATCCGCTGAAGCGGCCCGAGATCGACGGCGAAGGCCATCCAGAAGATGATCGCCGCAGCGAAGATCATGAAGAGCGATTCGCCGAAAAGCGGATTGGCCAGCGTGATGGCGATTCCGATCAGCGACGAGAGAGCGACCCACCCGTTGAGCCGCGGCAATATGACGTCGCGGTAGAGATATGCGACCATGCCGACCGAGAAGACCGAAAGGAAGCGGAGGGTCGGCAGCAGGTTGCCGATCAGAATATCGATAGGCAATGGTGCCTTATAGGCCCGGATGGACCAGAGTTCGGGAATCTTGATACCGACGTAGAGGCACCAAAGCGCGATTGCGAGGATCAGTACCCGCCTTCGATCCGCGAGCATGCCGGTGGCGGCGAGCAGCATGACGCCGAGATAGCAGCGGAACTCATAAGCGATCGTCCACATCGGTGAATTGGCGGTGAATCCTTCGCCACCCGGGGATGCCGCTATGTCGACGGGATGGAACAGGAGCAGGGCACGCCAAGGCTCGATCGGGTAGCCGGGTCGTATCCAGGCTGCAACGAGGCCCCCGATCACATAGGCGACCATGAAGGCGGGATATATCCGGAGCATTCGCTTGAGCAGATATTCGCCCTGCGAACGGGAGCCGATCATGGACTGGGTGATCAGATAGCCGCTGATCAGGAAGAAGCCGTCGACGCCGAGGGAGCCCAGCGTGAAGGTTTCGGTATAGACGGCCAGTGGCTCCTGCATGGCAATGCCGGTCAGGACATAGGCATGCGCTATGACTACCAGGCTTGCGAAGGCCAAACGGATCAGGCCGATATTGTTGCTGTGGCGCACCTGCTATCTCATCCCCCGTCCGCCAGCATGGCGCGTCGGGCATGATGCGTAAAGCTGGCTGATCGGTTGGAAGATAATGTAGCTGAACGATCGTCGGCCCCGCGCGGCCGGTTCATCGTTGCCGCATTTTCGTTGCCCAATGGGCGGGTTGTGCTTGGCCCCCATGTTGCTATAGAGCGCGCCGACCGACGGTCCTGATTTGCGGGCGTGGCGGAACTGGTAGACGCGCCAGATTTAGGTTCTGGTATCGCAAGATGTGGGGGTTCGAGTCCCTTCGCCCGCACCAGCTCCGCTTCGATCAGCGGAGCGGGACTGAACAAGATTTCTCGAGATAGAGGTTGGATGCGACCGATGCAGACTGTCGAAACGCTCAATGAGGGCCTGAAGCGCGCCTATACGGTGACGATTCCCGCCAATGATGTCGCCCAGCGCATCGAGGCCGAGATCAAGTCGATCGCGCCCCAGGTCCGGATGCCCGGCTTCCGCCCCGGCAAGGTGCCGGCCAATCTCGTCAAGAAGATGCACGGCCCGGCGATCGAGCAGGACGTGCTGAACAAGGCCGTGCAGGATGGTGTCCAGCAGCTGCTCGCCGAGCAGAAGCTTCGCCCCGCGATGCAGCCGTCGGTCGAGCTGGTCGACGGCGATTATGAATCGGGCAAGGATGTCGCGCTGAAGGTCGAGCTTGAAGTGCTCCCTGACGTGCCCCCGCCCGCGATCGAGGGACTGAAGCTCGAGCGGCTGACCGTCGCGGCGCCCGAGAGCGAGATCGACGATCAGATCAGCCGCATCGCCGGTCAGCAGAAGCATTATGAGGATTCGCAGGACGGCCACCCCGCCGTCGAGGGCGACCTCGTCGTGATGGATTACAAGGGCACGGTCGATGGCGTCGCCTTTGACGGCGGCACGGGCGAGGGCATGTCGGTCGAGCTCGGCTCGGGCCGGCTGATCCCGGGCTTCGAGGAGCAGCTGGAAGGCGTCAAGAAGGGCGAGAGCCGTTCGCTGAACGTTACTTTTCCGAATGATTATGGCGAGAAGTCACTCGCCGGCAAGGCGGCCGTGTTCGAGGTGACCGTCACCGACGTGCGCATCCCCGGCGAGACCAAGGTCGACGACGAGTTCGCCAAGTCGCTTGGCCTGCAGGGTCTCGATCAGCTTCGTGAGCTGCTCAAGGGCCAGGTCGAGCAGGAGCTCAACGGCCTCACCCGCACCCATATGAAGCGCAAGCTGCTCGATCAGCTGGCGGCGGGCCATGATTTCCCGGTGCCGCCGTCGATGGTCGAGGCCGAGTTCCAGCAGATCTGGGCCCAGCTCGAACATGAAGCCGGCCATGAGGAGGATCCCGAGTCCGCCCGCGCCGAGATGGAGAAGGACCGCAGCGATTATCAGGCGATCGCCGAGCGCCGTGTCCGCCTGGGCCTGCTTCTGTCTGAAATCGGCCAGCAGAATGGCGTCGATGTCAGCGCGCAGGAAATGCAGCGTCTCGTCCTCCAGGCCGCGCAGCAATATGGTCCCAAGGACCGCGATCGCTTCATCCAATATGTCCAGCAGGACCCGATGGCGGCCGCCCAGCTTCGCGCCCCGCTTTATGAAGACAAGGTCATCGATTTCCTGTTCGAAAAGGCCGAGATCAGCGACCGCGCGGTGACGCGTGAGGAACTGGAAGCGGCGATCGAGGCTGACGATGAGGTGATCGGCAAGGGCCATGTCCATGGCCCCGATTGCGGTCATGACCACGGCCATGTCCATGGTCCGGATTGCGACCATGACCATGACGAAAAGCCGGCCAAGAAGCCTGCCGCGAAAAAGGTAGCCGCGCCCAAGAAGGCGAAGGCCGACGAGGCCCCGGTCGAGGCTGCTGCCGAAGAGGCGCCCGCTCCGAAGAAGGCGCCCGCTAAGAAGGCTGTCGCCGCCAAGGCTGAGGATGCTCCCGCCGAAAAGGCTGCAGCGCCCAAGAAGGCACCGGCCAAGAAGAAGGCCACCGCCGAATAATCGGTCGGCTTTCGGCCGAAGGATCTGGGGGCCGGGCGGAAACGTCCGGCCCCTTGCTTTTGGTGGTCAGGCGGCCCGCCGCCGCATCACCGCCAGCGCGAACAGCGCGAAGCCCGATCCGATCGTCCAGACGAAGATCCGGTCCATGAACCAGGCGTGGATGATCGTGTGCTGCCACAAAAGGGTCAGCATGCCGGCGATGACGAGGTTCGACGCGATCAGGTGGGTCGCGCGTGATCGCAGCTGTGCGTCGCCCGAGCGTAGCAGAACCCGTGCGCCCCAGGCGCCGAAGCCGGCCGCCGTCACCAGCATCGCGGCGGCCAGTACATGCATGCCCGCTGCCAGCGAATTGAGGCCCTTGGTCAGCGATTTGGCCATTTTGAGCGGACCGATATCGCTGCTCTCGGTACCGACGCCCATGCGCACGGCAAGTTGCGCGGCGCTCTCGCGGAAGGAGTCGATTCCGAATACCCAGAGCGCCAGCAGGATCTTGAAGGCGAGGCAGGCCGCCACCGCGGCGCAGAAGGCGGCAGCGGCCTCGATCACTCTGTCGCGGACATCGCCCGGCGCGGTCTCGGCCAGCGCGAAGGGCAGGCCGCCGACGATGATCGCGAGACCGAGCGGAATGCCGCCGGTGAGGAATTCGAAGATCGCGGTGAGGCTGCCGAAGATCGCGGCGGCGATCAAAGAGGTCCGGCGGCCGATTCCGCCCCGCGCGGCGCCCGCCGCGAGAAACAGCAGATAGGCCAGGATGACCGCATCGGATGGTGCGTGGCCCAGCGACTGGCCATAGGATTCGAGCCCGAACCAGCGCGAAAAGGTTAGGAAGACGATCAGCCAGAACAGGCTTTCGGTCGGCCGCCGACGCCGGGCGAGCGCCGTCATCGTCACGAGGATGCCGCCCAGGACGAGCAGGGTCTGGAGCGTGTGATAGAGGTTGCGGATCGTCTCGACCGGAAGGACGGGGAGCAGCCAGCGCGCCAGCATCGTGTGGCCGTGGATATATTGGTGGTACCAGATGCCGGTTCGCCCGGCCGCTCTGTCGCCACCAGCGAAGCCGCGCAGCGCCTGACACATGGTTTCGGTGCCGCGCTGAACCGGTTTGATCGGGCTGGCGGCGAGCTGCTGGGCGGGCGCCTGCTGATCGATCGCCATGTAGAGGATCAGACAGTCATTATATTGATGCCGGCCGATATCGGTGTTGCCGGGTATCCAGTCGACGTCCTGCAGGGCCTCCGCGGCATAAGCGGCGCGGATATTGGCTTCGGCGGCGGGCAGGTCGCGGCCCAGGCTGGCGCGGTTCGCCGCATAGAACAATGCAAAGAAGATGAGCGCGATGGGCACCGCTGCGGCAAAGCCGATGCCGGCCCTGCACAACAGATTCCGCAGCACGCCCCGTTCCAGCATCATGGTTTCCCCCGCATCAGGGCATCATGCCGATCGTAACGCCCCACGCTAGCGATTTCCCGTCCCCCCTTGAATCCCCGCGGGCAAAGGCCGATGTTGGGCGCACAGGCAAAGCACAAGGACCCGTTCATCCCATGCAGAATCCGTTCGAAACCGGCCAGTTCCAGAACCCTGAAACCGGCGCGCTGGTGCCCGTCGTGATCGAGCAGTCGAACCGCGGCGAACGGAGCTTCGACATCTTTTCGCGCCTGCTGCGCGAACGAATCATCTTCGTGACCGGTCAGGTCGAGGACCATATGGCCTCGCTCATCGTCGCCCAGCTGCTGTTCCTCGAATCGGAAAATCCGAAAAAGGATGTCTTCATGTACATCAACTCGCCGGGCGGGGTGGTGACGGCGGGGCTCGCGATCCACGATACCATGCAATATATCCGCCCGCGCGTCGGCACGGTGTGCATCGGTCAGGCCGCCTCGATGGGCAGCTTCCTGCTGTCGGCGGGCGAACCGGGCATGCGGGTCGCGCTCACCAACGCGCGCATCATGGTCCATCAGCCCTCGGGCGGTGCCCAGGGCATGGCGGCGGACATCGAGATCCAGGCGCGCGAAATCCTGCGGATGCGCCACCGGCTCAACTCGCTCTATGCGAAATATACCAAGCAGACGATCGAGCAGATCGAATCCGCCATGGACCGCGACAAGTTCATGGAGGCCGATGAGGCAAAGGCCTTCGGCATCATCGACGAGGTATTCGACAAGCGCCCATCGCCCGCGGACGAGGCGATGGCCGCCTGAACCGCCGGGCAGGGCTTGCGATGAGGTGCGCGGCGCGTCGTTTCCCTGCGGAAAAGATGCGTCGCCGCGTCCCTCAAGGCCGAGTCGCGCGGAATTCCACGCCGGGAGCGCTGGTCGGCTTTCCCAATGTGCTGTCGGACACAGCCATTGTACCGGGAAAGGGGCATCCCATCTCTTTGGGAACCCCATGGGCGATCATTGCTTCTTAAGATGGTTGTGAGAAGGGGAAGGACGTGTTTAGGATGCGGCGATCCCCAGTGGAGTCAGGATCTAGTTTATGACGAAGTTGACCGGCGGAGACTCGAAGAGCACGCTTTACTGCTCCTTCTGCGGCAAGTCGCAGCACGAGGTCCGCAAGCTCATCGCCGGACCGACGGTCTTCATCTGCGACGAGTGTGTCGAGCTGTGCAACGACATCATTCGCGAGGAGACCAAGGGCGCGCTCGTCAGCAAGAAGGATGGCGGCGTTCCGACCCCGCACGAGATCTGCGAGCATCTCGATCAATATGTGATCGGGCAGGCCAAGGCCAAGCGGGTCCTTTCGGTCGCGGTCCATAACCATTACAAGCGGCTCAACCATGGCGCCAAGGGCGCCGATGTCGAGCTCGCCAAGTCGAACATCCTGCTCGTCGGCCCGACCGGATCGGGCAAGACCTTGCTCGCCCAGACGATGGCACGACTGCTCGACGTGCCCTTCACCATGGCGGATGCGACGACGCTGACCGAGGCCGGCTATGTGGGCGAGGATGTCGAGAACATCATCCTCAAGCTGCTCCAGGCATCCGACTATAATGTCGAGCGGGCGCAGCGCGGCATCGTCTA
>CAZJXG010000039.1:0-25277 GCA_964549965.1 uncultured Sphingomonas sp.
GGCGTGCCGCAGATCGAAGTCACCTTCGACATCGACGCCAACGGCATCGTCAATGTGTCGGCCAAGGACAAGGGCACCGGCAAGGAGCAGCAGATCAAGATCCAGGCTTCGGGTGGCCTTTCGGATTCCGACATCGACGACATGGTGAAGGAAGCCGAGAAGTTCGCCGATGAGGACAAGAAGCGCCGTGCGGCGGCCGAGGCGAAGAACAACGCCGAGAGCCTGATCCACACGACCGAGCGCCAGCTCCAGGAGCATGGCGACAAGGTCGGCGCGGACGTCAAGGCCGAGATCGAGACGGCGATCACCGAAGCCAAGAGCGCGGTCGAAGGCGGCGATGCCGATGCGATGACCGAAAAGGCGCAGGTTCTGGCCCAGGCGGCGATGAAGCTGGGCCAGGCGATCTACGAGCAGGAACAGGCCGCCGCCGCCTCGCCCTCGCCCGACGAGGCGCCGAAGGATGACGATGTGGTCGATGCCGAATTCTCGGAAGTCGACGACAAGAAGTAAGATAGCGTAATGCGTTGTCCGGCCCCGCTGCCGCTGTGTGGCGGGGCCGGAAGCGTCAGATGGCGGGCTTTTGCGCCAATGGGGGCCACCCCCTCCACGAACGGTGAGGCTGCGATTCAAAACCGCCCCGCTCACCCTGAGGAGGCATTGAGCCTGGTCGAAATGCCGTCTCGAAGGGCTCTGGGCGCCCGGTGCGGATGGTCCTTCGATACGGGCCTTCGCCAGGCTCGGTCCCTGGTCGGGATGGGCGGGTGGCTTTTGGGCTGGACTCCGAGGATGAGCGGCGTGGAAAAGCGGCACGGCATAAGCGTACCGGGGGCACGATGAGTCTGGATATCGATTTCTACGAGCTGCTCGAATGTGAGCGCACCGCCGACGACAAGGTGCTCAAGTCGTCCTATCGCCGGCTCGCGATGCAATATCACCCCGATCGCAATCCGGGCGATCGGGAGGCCGAGGCGCGCTTCAAGGCGATCAGCGAAGCCTATGACTGCCTGAAAGACCCGCAGAAGCGCGCGGCCTATGATCGCTTCGGCAAGGCGGCCTTCCAGAATGGCGGCGGCGGCAGCGCCGCTGGCGGCTTCGAGGGCTTTTCGGACATTTTCGAGAATATCTTCGGCGAATTCATGGGCGGCGGCCGTGGCGGCGGCGGCCAGCGCTCCAGCGTGCGGCGCGGCGCCGATCTGCGCTACGATCTCGAGATCAGCCTCGAGGACGCCTATGCCGGCAAGCAGGCGACGGTCACGGTCGATGTCGCGGCATCCTGCGAGAGCTGCGAGGGCACCGGCGCGAAGCCCGGTACCGGCACCCAGCATTGCAAGACCTGCGGCGGCCACGGTAAGGTCCGCGCGCAGCAGGGCTTCTTCGTGGTCGAGCGGACCTGCCCGGCCTGCCATGGCGCGGGCCAGGTGATTTCGGACCCGTGCGGCGACTGCCGGGGCGAAGGGCGGATCGAGAAGACCAAGACGCTCGATGTCGGGATACCCGCCGGCGTCGACGATGGTACCCGCATCCGCCTGTCGGGCGAGGGCGAGGCCGGTGCCCGGGGCGGCCCGCCCGGCGATCTCTACATCTTCCTGCATCTGCGCGAACATGCGCTGTTCCAGCGCGATGGCACCACCTTGTTCGCCCGCGCGCCGATCAGCTTCACCACCGCTGCGCTGGGCGGCACGATCGAGGTGCCGGGGCTCGACAAGGCCCGTCACGAAATCCGCATCCCCGCCGGCATCCAGTCCGGCAAGCAGATCCGCCAGCGCGGCGCCGGCATGCCGGTGCTCAACGGCCGCGGCCATGGCGATCTGGTGATCCAGGTCGAGGTCGAGACCCCGACCAAGCTCAGCGCCCGGCAGAAGGAACTGCTGGAGGAATTCCGCGCCACCGAGACCGGCGACGAGAGCCCCCAGTCGAGCGGCTTCTTCGCGCGGCTGAAGGGGGTCTGGGAGGATCTGACCGACTAGCCTGTCCTACATCGCCAGGCCCATCTTCCTGGCATTTTCGACGATGTTCGGATCGATCTTGGTCGCGGCCGCGCGATCCTTGGCGGCGTTCGCCGCGTCGCCCTTGCGTTTCCACGCCTCCGCCCGTGCGTAGAGCGTGTAGGCATTACCCGGCTCGATCGCGAGTGCGCGGCCGTAGGAGGTGATCGCATCGTCGATCTGCCCCAGCTTGAGCTGTACCAGCCCCTGGCTGCGCAAGCTCATCTGCTCGTCGGGCGCCTTGGCGAGCGCGGCCTGACAGTCGCGCAGGGCGACCGGCAGGTCCAGGTCGGTGATCGCGTGGTTCCAGCAGAGCAGGTTGAGATCTTCGGGCTCCTTCGCATGGGCGCGCGCGGCCGCGAAATCGCGAATGGCTTCGTCGTCGCGCTTCAGCGTCGCCAGCAATTGTCCGCGCAGCGTGAGGAGTTCGGAACTGTCCGGATCGGATCGCATCGCCAGCGACAATGTCGCCACCGCGCCGGTGATGTCGTCATCCTCTTCCTGCTGAAAGGCCTTCTCGCGCAGGGCGTCCCGATGCGCCGGATCGAAGCGAAGCGCCGTTTCCACATCCTGCCTTTGTCCGGCCTTGTCGCCGTCGGCGCGCATCAGCCTGCGCCCCATGAACAGATCGGCGCGGGGCTCGATCTCGATCGCGCGATTGATCGCCTTCATGGCGTCGTCCGGTCTGCCGCCTTCGTTGAAGATGATGGCGGCCTGATAATGGGCGAAGCTGTTCTGCGGACTGGCGGCGATGGCCGCCCGCGCTTCGGCGAAGGCCTTGGCCGGCTGGTCCGCCTTCAGATAGATCCGGGCACGCAGGAAATACATGTCGGCCCAGGTCGGCGTGAGCTTCGTCGCCATGTCCGAGTCGCGGAGCGCGGCCTTGTCGTCCCCGACCGCGCGATAGACCTCGGCGCGCCACCCATAAGTGGTGTGATCGTCGGGCCGCCGCTGGAGGACGCGCGTGTAGAAACGCAGCGCTTCCGCGTAGCGCTGCTGTTTCTGCGCCAGCCAGCCGCGTGTCCGCAGGACATAGCCGTCATCGGGCTCCATGACGGCGGCGGCATTGATATCGCGCGTGGCCGCTGCCATGTCGTCCCGCCAGGCCATGACGAAGCCGCGCCCGGCGAGCGCCCGTGCGTTGCTGCCATCCTTCTTTATCGCCGCCTCGAACGCGGCCAGCGCGCCGTCGAAGTCCATGTCGCCGAGCAGATCCATTCCGCGCCGGGTGAACCCGTCCAGCGGGCGGTCGGCCGGCTTGTCCGCGGCCGGCGTCCGCGCGGGCGCCCGATCCGGCCTGTTGTCGGCCACGACGACGGGCGCCGGGAGACCGTAGAAGCGGAAGGCGTCCTCGATGTCGGAATCGAGCGCCAGCGCGGCGTTGCGATCGGCGCGCGCCTTGTCCGGATCGCCTTTGTGGGTCCAGGCCAGCGACCGGCCGTAAAGCGATTCCGACAGCGTCGGATTGATCGCCAGAGCGCGGTCGTAGAAGCCGATCGCTTCGTCGTGCCGGCCCAGTTTGACCAATATGAAGCCCCGGGTGTCGAGCGGCTCGTAATTATCCTTGTCCAGCGCGATGGATCTGTCGCAATCGGCCAGCGCGGCTGGAAGGTCCATGCCGGCCAGGGCGCCGCTCCAGCAGATGGCATTGAAATCGTCCGATGTCCTGGCGGCGCGGCGTGCCGCCGCAAAGTCCCGCGCGGCCTCGCGCGGGCGCCCCATCAGGAACTGGGCCTGTCCTCTGGTGGCCAGCAGATCGCTGTTGTCCGGCTTGATCGCCAGGGCGGTGGTCAATGTCGCCACCGCGCCGGCCATGTCCCCGTCGCGTTGCCGGAGGGTTGCTTCGGCGCGGAGGGCGTCGACATTGCGGGGGTCCAGCCGCAACGCCGCTTCGACATCGGTCCGCCGTCCGGCGCTGTCGCCCCAGCGGCGCAGATAGTGGCGGTCGATATAGACAGAGGCGCTGGGTTTGAGCGCGATAAGCCTGTCGATCGCGCGCAACGCATCCTCGTTTCGGTCGAGCTCGCGATAGATGGCGACCACGGCGCCGAGCGCTTTCTCATCGGTCGGATTGGCGGCTGCCAGGGCGGCGGCCTGTGCCGCGGCCTCATCTGCCCTGCCCAAATCGTTGAAGATGCCCGCGCGAAGCATGTACATCCCGCGCCAGTCGGGAAACGCCTTTATGGCCTGGGCGGAATCGCGCAGCGCCCCCGGATGGTCTCCGAGCCTGAACAGCACCAGCGCCCGGGCGCCCAGCAGCTGGGCGTCGTCGGGCGAGGCTTTTATCGCCCGGTCATAATAACGGGCCGCATCCTGAAAGCGGTCCTGGATCTCGGCCAGCCGCGCCTGCGCGCTGGCCAGTGTCGGCGCATCGGGGTCGATCGCCTCGGCGGCGCGGAAATCCTTGTCCGCGGCCGCATGGTTCTCCTGCTGCATCCGGGCCAGGCCCCTGGTGACAAGGGCGCGTGTGTCGCGCGGCGAGGCGGCCAGCAGCCTGTCCAGCGCGGCGATCGCACCCGGATAATCGCGCTGCCCGATCAACAGCTGCGCGCGCTCCCGCCATTCGTCTGTGGTCTGGGGCTGCTGTGACAGCTTCTCGCGGATTTCCTCGGCGGTGCTGGCATAGTCTTCCCCGGCCCGCACCGCGATATAGCGATCGGCCAGCGCGCGGATGGCCTTCTGCGCCGATGCGGCTTCGCTCGCCGGAAACTCGGTGGCGAGGCTGCGGCTGCTGGCCTCGACCGTGAAGACATTGCCGGTGAGGTTCGAACTGCGGCGATAGGCGACTCCGGCGGCGGTCAGGGTGGCGGTGGCGTCGTCGGGCACGACGCCGGGCGGCAGCAGGATCGTCTCGGTCGAGCGTCTGAAATAGGGATAGGTGACATCGAAGGGCGCATCGCGATTCTCGCCGGGGTCGCGCTCGAAATCGGCCTTGCGGTCGCCCAGTTGGCTGTCGACCAGCCAATAGACGCCGCCCTGCCAGTCGAGCTTCGCCTTGCCGTCCATCACCAGGCGATGCTCGCGCCTGTCAGGGTCGTAGGCCCCGCTCGCCGATGTCACCTCGACGAAGGCGTAGCGGCGCTTCCAGTAATCGCGCACCGCCCGATCGCGCGCTTCGGCGGTCAGGTCCGCCGCGCTCACATGCATCTCATAGGCGCCGTCGCCGCGGAATATGGCCTCGGCATGGACCGGCGCGGCAAGTGTCATGCCCTTGCTCGCATCGATGCGGAGCAGCGTTTCGAACGCGGGCTGATCGAGCTGCTCGGGCACCATGGCGACAAGGCCCGCCCCCTTCACCAGCGGCAGCCCCCAGTCCATGTCGGGCGTCCTGATCTGGTCCAGCCGCAGATCGCCGGTGCGGGTGCCGTCGAGCCAATAGGCTCTGCCGCCGATCGTCGCGCGGACGATGACATGATCGAACCAGCCGACCATCGGCAATCGCGCATCCAGCCCGTCATTGCCCGATGTGTTGACGATCACCGGATCGGCCGGGATATCCAGCGCCCGGAGCATCGCGACGAGCAGCGCCGATTTCGCCTTGCAGTCGCCGAAGCGGCGATTCCAGGTGGCGGTGGCGTCGGCCGGCACGAAATTGCCGGTGCCCATCAGCAGCGCCACATAGCGGACCTGCCCCTGCACCAGCGCCAGGGCCGCTTCCGCCCGCTTTGCCGGATCGGCATGGGCCGCGCGGATGCGGGCGATTTCCGCCTGAAGCGGGCTGTCGGCGGGGATCGCCGTCGCCTTGTCGTACAGCGGGGCGAACAGCGCCGCGAGATCGGACCAGTCGCGAAAATCGCTCATCTCGATCACGCGCGGCCTGTGGAAGCGCGGTGGTGCTCCGTCGGGCAGCAGCGGCGGCTGAAGCGCGTCGGTGGTCAGCTCGATCCGCATCATGTTCCCGGCGCGGCGCGGCGAGAGGGTGGGCAGCCCTTCGGTCTGGCGCAGCCGGATCGGCAGGCTGGCGGGCCATTCGGCGCTGACATGGTGCCGGCCGATCGGCATGCTGTAGATCGCGTTGGCGCTTTCCTCGACATGGCCGCGATAGGTGGGGTCCGATGATGTCACCGTCGTCGCCAGGGTGATGATATCGCCCACCTGCAGGTCCTCGGGCTGGAGATTCGCCGTCAGCATCCCGTCGAGCATCGCGCTCTCGAGATTGGCCTCGCGGCGCAGCACCTCGAATGTGCGGCCCGATCCGAGCACATCGATCTGCTGCTCGCCGCGCCGTATCGTCACCCGATGGACGGTCAGCGTCTGGGTTTCGGGCTGCCATGAAAGCGAGATGTTGCCGGAGGACAGGCCCTCCGCGCTTTCGATCCGGAAGACCGTTTCGGCATAGCTGCGCACCATGCCCGGCTCCAGCCGATATTGCTCGTCGGCCAGCAGATAGGTGACGCTGCCCTTGCCTTTCGGCGGTGTCGCGGGCAGGGCGACCGGCCTTACCCAGGCCGGCACCGGCCCGGTTTCGATCCTGTCGCCCGCATAGGCCGGCATGAACCAGGCAAGTGCAAGCAGCCACCCCATCCAGAATCGCATGTCGTACCCCTTTTGTTCATATTTGCGCATCTCCTCGCGCGGATCAACCCATGATCGATCCGCTTTGGATGCGCCGGGGATGCGCCGGGGATAAGGGCCGGTATGCGCCGATAGGGTCGCCCGCACGAACCGGGGGGCGTTCGACCGCCTTTTATTTCGGCCGCAGCCGCAGCACCGCCGGGGTGAACCATACCCGCGCGATCTTGCCGTCGACGATCTCGTAGATCGCCGCCCCGCTATTGTTGTGCGCACCCGCGACGATCTTTTCCTTGTCGATCACGAAGCGGCCGTCGACGATGCGGTTGATCAGGCTGGCGCGCGGGCGGTGCTTCTCCAGTATCGGCCTGTAGCGCTTGATGAGCGCGTCCTTGCCGCGCATCGTCATCGGGTTGCCGGGGCCGAGATCGAAGAATTCGACGTCGTCGGCATAGAAGGCCGCGAACGTCTCCACATCGCCACTATTATAGGCCGCGATCTGCCCGTCGACGATGGCCGCCGGGCTGCCCGGGGGCGCGGGGGGCAGGGTGATCACGGGCGCGGGCGGCGCGCTCAGCGCGGGGGCCGAAACGGTCGACATGCTCAGCATGGCCAGGGCGACGAGATTGAAGAACATCGGGCATTCCCCCAGGAAGGTCTGAAGCGAGAGTGATAGCCGACCTCGCATGCGGGCGAAACGTGAGAGAAGCTGTGCCGTTGCGGCCTTTGATGAAATCGGGGCTGGGCGCAGTGTCGGTGAAGGTGGGCCCGGCCCCTAGATGCGTTCGCTCCGGAGAAGCCCTCAAGCTCTTTAAGCGGCCATACCGTAAAGATGCACGGTACGTCTGATACGGTCATTCTTGGACACGCAGGACGGGTCTGCAAGCGCCCAGCTGAGCGGCTACGATCGGCTCAGATCAATATCGATGATCAGTTCGATGAAGCAGTCTTTATAAAGATCACTATCGCGGTCGCATTTTTTCATTTAGAACAAAAAAAGAACAATTGTATTGCTGGTACGTTGCGTGTCTAGCCGCGCCAAGCTGAAAGGGGAGGGCAAGATGGACCAATTGTCGGCGAATCCGCGCGAACGCTGAATAGCGGAGCGGTCACAATATGGGTGTTCATTGGACTTTATATCATACCCGGTGCGCGGTGGCTCGATTCTCGTTTGAAGCCGGTCCTCCAATCGAGAAGTTGCTGATGATCCGTTTTGGACACGATACTCCGATATTTAATGCGTGTGGAATTTGCCAAAGATTAAATCGGAACTACAGTACCCAACGGGACCATCTTGATCTGCAGTTTCGGTGCTCGCGCAACGATTGTAGATCGAGCCGATCCTGCGGGGGGCAACGTGAACGAACACGGGTGATCGTGGATATAGAGGCTTGGGACGGGAATGAGTGGGAGGCGCATGTCCTCCGGCTTCTTCAGGATCAGTACGGGCATGAGAATGTCCAAAAAGTTCCGGCGAAGCACAAGGGCGATTGCGGCCTCGACTATTTTTGCCTGAACAAGCTGGTAGTATTTCAGTGTTACGCCGTCGACGAACCGATCGGGGTGGCCGAGCGGGCGACCAAGCAGAAGTCGAAGATTACTACTGATATCGGCAAGTTCTGCGATACCTCAAAGGGTGCTGCAGAGATATTTGCAGAGTACAGAATCAAGCGATGGATACTTGCTGTTCCGACTCATGACAGCAGGGAAGTTGTTCAACACGCGCTTAAGAAAACTGCCGAGGTTATCGCCAAGAACCTCTTGTACGTAGATCGGGATTTCCAGATACTGATCCATGACAAGAATGATTTTGATCAGGGTTCATGGGACCGGCGTGTACGACTCCGGAATCGCATCCGCCCACAAGCGACTTTGCCGACCGATGAAGAGGTCGCTGATATGATCGACGGCAATCAGAACCTCACTGGCAATCTCCGCCGTAAGCTCGCACTAAGATTCAGCGACGCCGGAGAATTGGATGAGGCTATCGACGAAGCGCTTCGCCTTTGCCTACAGTCGCAGAACGCCATTTCGCAACTCCGGAACATGGCTCCGGAAGCGTTCGAGCATGTTACCCGGCTGGTCGCCGAAAGGCTGCGGAGACTTCGGCTCGGCTCGCGGGCGAGCGGTGATGGTGATCGGCTCGAGACCGAGATCGACGCGCTCAAAATGAGCATTCTCGAATCGGTGCCGAATCTCGATCACGGGACGGCCGAAACTATAGCCTTTGGATCCGTGAGCGACTGGCTCATGCGCTGTCCGTTGAAGCTAGACTGACATGGCCGATCCCAAAACATTCCGCTCCGTCCTGAAGGGCGACTTCACGGTGACAGCGAGGCCGGAGCCGATCCCTGGAGATCTGCGCGTGGGATGGGGGCAGTCGCTGCTCATCATGGTTCTAGCATCGGCACGCGGACAGCGCTGCTCGATCCAAAAAGTGCACTTCCTCGCTCATCTCAGCCGCACTGGCGTTCTACGCGACAGAACGCGCGAGGTGCTCACGCGAAAGCGTGACCCTATTGATCTAGCGGTCCGGATCGAGCCGTGGGTTAACCGTGCGGCGGCGTTCGCCAGGGCAAATGGACTGGTTGAGCTCCGTGATGGCAAGGCGCTGGCACTAAGTGATGAGGGGAAAGCCGCAGCCAAGATTATCCGCAGTGAAGGCCTGCTTGCGGAGGAGACGGCTTTCCTTGACGAGGTCGGCAAGTTCGTCACCGAGCAGGTGGTCGAGAAGATTATGAAGATGGAGGCGTTTTGATGGCGCTCAAGATTAGCCACATCCGGCTCCGGGTGCAGACCAGCGCAGGCTTATACGGGACCGACGCTCCTCTAGGGGCCGGTCTTACGATCCTTCATGCCCCAAATACATCCGGCAAGTCGACGCTCCTGCACGCTTTTCTTTACGCCCTCGGGTTGGAGCAAATGCTAAGCCCGAAGCGAGAAGTCCCGCTTTCCTTCGCAATGCGCCAATATCTGGAAGACCCGAGTACCGGGGTTCAGGCCAATGTTCTCGAATCTTACGTTGCCGTCGAGATCGTGAATGCCCGTGGCGATTACATGACAGTGCGCCGCAACGTCATCGGGGAGACCGATCAGAAGCTTGTATCGGTGATCGAAGGACCTGAGCTTTCTCAAGGGCCAGGCGAATATGAGCGGCACGACTATTTCGTGATCGACCCAGGCGCTGCACAGCGTGAGGCGGGTTTCCATCGGAGGCTTGCTCGGTTCATGGACTGGGATCTGCCGCTAGTGAAGCGATACGATGGCAAGGACTGCTTGTTGTACGTTGAGACGATTTTCCCGCTGTTCTTCGTTGAGCAGAAGGTCGGCTGGACAACGATCCCAGGTGCGATACCGACCCAGTTCCGGATTCGGGAGGTCCACAGGCGTGCAGTCGAGTTTCTGATGGACTTCGACACCCATGAGAACGAGTTGCGGCGGCAAGATATCGAACTTCAAGCGAACGCTGCCCGTACGGAATGGACAAAGACCATCGACGCCGTTGGTGCGCTCGCCGCCGCTTCTGGACTCCGCGCCATAGGACTACCCGCCGCCCCCACCACGATTGAGGCTGATGTCAGAGGCGCTTATCTCGACGTGTCTGAGGGTGGGCAGTGGCGCCGGCTTGCGAACCGCATTGCCGAACTGGCCACCGAACTGAGCGCCCTGGAAGAGCAATACATCCCCGAGGTCGCGACCGTAGCAGAGAGCGCCGCGGCGGAAGCGGACACGCTGGCCGCCGAGATTCAGATGATCAACGCCGAACGGGCGACCATCTTCCGGGCACGGCAAACTGAACTCATTCAGCAAGCATCAACTGAGCAACGCATCGTTCAGCTTGAAGAGGACCTTAAGAAAAATAAGGATGCGTTGAAGTTAAAGAAGTTCGGATCGACTATTGCACGAGAGCTGGATCCAAACCATTGTCCGACGTGCGAGCAGCTTATCGACGACGCGTTGCTGCCGCAGGGAACGCTCGATTCGGTCATGTCTATCGAGGACAACATCGAATACATCGACGCCCAGAGAAAGGCTTTCAGGCGTCTCGCTGATCGCGCGGTTGCTATTATCCGCGATCTGGACCTCGAGCTAGTTACAACCGGGGAGAATCTGCGCAAGCAGACTTCGCGCCTCCGCGCGCTCCGATCTGACCTCATCGCGCCATCACATGCCGCCTCCGCTTCCTTCATCGAGGAGAGACTGCGTGTCGAGCAGCGGCTAAACCAACTAAGGGACATCGATGCGCGCTTCGCTGAGCACGTGAACAGTCTCGTCGACCAAACTGCGAATTGGGCCAGCCTGCAGGCAGACAGCAAGCTACTTCCCGCCGAACGGCTTAGTGCGGGTGACGTCGACAAAATCGAGGCGCTTGAGACTTCTATCCGGAAGCAGCTGATTAGTTACGGATTCAACACCTTCGCTGCAGCAGATCTAACGGTCTCAAAAGACACGTATCGCCCCGAGAAAGAGGGGTTTGAGATCGGGTTTGAGCTCTCGGCAAGCGATAGTATTCGGCTAAAATGGGCTTATCAGCTCGGGCTGCTCGACGTCGCGCAAAGCGGGGACACTAATCACCCATGTCTCGTCGTGTTCGACGAGCCGCGTCAGCAGGAGGCCGCGCCCACCAGCGTCGCAGGGCTCATCTCGGAGGCGGGACGGATCGCGTCATCGGGTGCGCAGATATTGATAGCAACCAGTGAAGATCTCGACGCTGTCAAAAGCTTTGTCACCAACGTGGAGCACAAGCTGCTCGTGTTCGATGGCCGGCTTATCGACCGCATATCACCCGACGTCTAACCAATCAGTCAGATTTGGCGCAGGCGCGCTGTAAGCCGCCCGCCCGTAACCGATCTAGCTTCGTCGCGATCGTAAAGCATTTCAAAGCCGTTTTTCTGCGCCCAGATCAAAAGCCGAGAGCGGCCCAATCCAGCTATCAGCCACAGACCCTCGCTATTTGTTCCTTATTTGTTCTTGTCATATCCCTCGTTCTGTGCTAAGGAATCGGGTCGGCCCAAACCCGGCCACCCACCCGCTCCGGAACGAAGAATGCAAGATCAGTCCCCTGCCTCTCGCCAGCCAGACATCCTCGCCAGCGCGCCGCGCTGTGGCGCGCGGACCCGGTCGGGGGCGCCGTGCCGCTCGCCGGCGGTCGGCGGCCGGCGGCGGTGCCGGATGCATGGCGGCGCGCGGGGGAGCGGGGCGCCGCGCGGCAATCGCAACGCCTGGAAACATGGTCTGCGCTCCACGGCATATCGCGAGACGGCCCGCTATGTCCGCGCGAGCAGCCGCTTCCTCGCCGCCGCCCGGCTCGCCCTGCGCGCCTCGGCGCTGGGGCCGGACATCGCCGGCCTCGCCTGGCGGCAGGCCGCCGCCGTCTGGGCGGACATGCCGGCGATCCCCGGTGCCGGCGCGCTCGCGATGACCGGTGCGTCGCGCCCGTCGCGGCCCGGCGTCGCGCCGAAAAAGGAAGAAACGAACGAACAAGCCCATGCACCCGGAAATTCGGTCTCGGCCGGGCCGGTGATCCGCCCCGGCATCGCTGTCGCGGACACCGGGGCCGGTGCCCGATCCGGGCCGGATATCCCCCGGCTGGCCCGCCGCTGCCCGCCATCGCCGCCCGGTCGATCGCGCTACGGCCCCGCGCGCCGTGCGCAGGCCGATGGCGCGGCGGGCGGCGCGAGGCGATGGGGCGGCATCATGCCCGTTCCGCACCCGATGGCGACCCCCAACCCGATGGGGCGCCCCAGGCCGATGGCGCCGTCCAGCCCGATGACGACCGGGGCGGCCGCGCGATGACCCTCGCCGTCCGCCGCTTCGCGTCGCCGGTCGGGGAACTCAGGCTGGTCGCCGGCGATGCCGGGCTGGTCGCGATCCTGTGGCAGGATGACGATCCCGGCCGCGTCCGGCTGGGGCCGCTGGCCGAGGCGCCCGATCATCCGATCCTCGTCGCCACAGCGCGGCAGCTCGAGGCCTATTTCGCGGGCCGGCTCGATCGGTTCGATATCCCGCTCGATCTGCGCGGTACCGATTTCCAGAAGCGGGTCTGGGCCGCGCTGCTCACCATCCCGTTCGGCGAGACCCGCAGCTATGGCGAGATTGCGCGGGCGATCGGCCGCCCATCCGCCGCGCGCGCGGTCGGCGCGGCCAACAGCCGCAATCCCATCTCGATCGTCGCACCCTGCCACCGCGTGATCGGCTCGTCGGGCGCCCTCACCGGCTTCGCCGGCGGCATCAATGCGAAGCGCTATCTGCTCGATCTCGAATGCAGGCGACCCATGGCGTGATCCGCGTGTCGCAATTTGGCTCAGGGAGAGTCGAAAATGGCGCCGATCGAGAACCGGAGCGCAGCATATTTACGGCAGGTGAGCACCGGCAGCGCAGAGCGGCGCCCCTTGCAGGCTGCCCTGGCCTTGCAGGCTGCCCTGGATGTGCAGGCGGCTCTGGGCCAATGGACCCTGCGGAAGCGCCGCCCCTCGCCGGGCCATTCCCCCCGTCGGAGAATGGCTTGGCAAGAGACGGCGCACCGGCGATCGGCTTGAGCGAGGCCGGGGCCTCAGCTCGAATAAGCCGGCCGGAACCCGGGCCTGGGCGGGCGCTGTACCCGCGTCGTCACATAGTCGGTCTGGCGCGGCGCCTGGGCCGGCGAGGGGGCGGCGGACGTCACGGGCGCGGCGACGGCGTTGCCCTCCCCGGCGGCCATCCGCTCGCGCATGTCGTAGAAGCTCGCGCGCTTCACCCGGCGCTTCAGCGACAGGAAGGGATTGTCAGCGGTCGGGCCCTGATAGGCGGCCCGGACATGGCGGCCGAAGCGCGACGTGTCGAAGCCCGGCGGCAGCCTGTTGAACGGAGCATCGCCCTGGGCGGTGTCGCGGCGCGGATAGGCCATGGGCTGCGCGGCATGCGCCATGGCGGGGGCCATGGCGGGCGCGGCAACCGGCGCGGCATGGACCTCGCGGGCCATCACGGGAGCGACAGGCGCGACGGGCGTGTCGATGGTCTCGGCGACATAGGCCTGCTCCACCGGACGACGGCGGCGGCTGGCGGCGTAAAGACCGCCACCGAGCAGCAGGATCGCAGCACCGGCCGCGCCGGCGATCGGCAGCATATCGTCACCGGCATCGGATGCCGTGGCGGGGGATGCTGTGGCGGGCGCGGCGGTCTGTGCCACCGGGGCCGGGGCCGGCTCAGGCGCGACGATCGGCGGCGTGGCGGCGACCGGAGCGGGGTCGGCCGCGATCGGCGCCGCTATGGTCGGCGCGGCCTCGACGGGCGCCGAAGCGGTGCGCTCCGCCGGGGCCGGCGTTGAGCGGGTGGCCGAGCGCGGTGTCGAGCGGGCGGCGGGAACGGGGGCAGGCGTGGCTTCCTCGGTGTCGACGATCAGGGCGGGGGCGGTGCTCGGCTGCACCGTCACCGGGCCGGGGCGGATCGGCACGGTCACCAGACCGCCGCTGGACGGCGCCGCCATCGCTGCCGCCGGGGCGGCTGCGGGCGCGGTGCTCGTCACGGTGCTCGTTACGGCCGGCGGGGTCACGACCGGGGGCGGCGTCACCACGGGGGGTGTCGCCGGTGCCGGATCGGCGGCCTGCGCGAATGCGGGGGTTGCGGACAGGGCGAGGACCGCGGCAATCGCGATCAGGCCGGGGCGGACGGGGTGGGGGGCGTGTGTCATGTACAATCAACCCGGTGATCCGCTTTCGGGTCCGCTCTCCTCGGCCAGGCGGAGTGCTGGTTGCGATGAAATGATTTTCAGGGGGCGAAAGACTGGCATATGGCATGCATTATGAACGGATATTCATCCATTCATCGGGCATTCATCTGTGGAATAGGGATCGGATACTGTCATGGCGCGACATTATTGGGGCGATATATATCCTGTTCACCTGAATACAGGCGATTAGGCTTCCAGTGCTTCCCCCATGCGGCGGATCGCGTCCACCTTGGCGTATAGCGGGTTCCAGTCATCGGCTTCCGCGATGGCGGACCAGATCGCCTCGACCTCGTCGATCAGCATCGAACAGGGGGCGGCATCGCGCCAATAGTCATGGTCGAGCGATGCGGTTCCCCGATAGGCGGCGATCGCCGCGCTGAAGCCGGCGAAATCCTCGCCCTCATAATGGGGATCGGCCGGTGATGGCGCGCGGCGGCGGCCACCGCGCCAGTCGAAGAAGAAGCGGTCGATGCCGACCTGGCTGCGCTGCAGCGCGACGTCCATCGCCTGGAGCAGCGCGAGATCGGCTTCCTCGCCGCGCGGGGCGACGCCCAGCCGCGCGCAGATCGCCGCGGCCACTTCGCGCTCATAATGGGCCGGCCATGCGTCCAGCGCCGGCGCCAGTTCCTCGGGGGCGGCGACGTGCCGCAGCGACAGGCCGAGCTGGACGACGTCCCAGTGGATCGCCTGTGCCTGCCGTCCGAACGCGTACAGCCCCTGCTGGTCGAAATAGGCGGCCGTGAAATCCGGGTTCCAGCTCGGGTTGAACCGCCATGGCCCGTAGTCGAAGCTCTCGCCGGTCGTGTTGATATTGTCGCTGTTGAGCACGCCATGGACGAATCCGGCGGCCATGTAGCTCGCGGCCAGGGCGGCGGTGCGGCGGCAGACGAGGTCGAGCAGCTGGCCGGCGGGCGCGTTGCCCGGCGTTTCGGCGTAGAGGTTGGTCAGCACATAGCCGATCAGGTCGCGCATCGTGTCGGGCTCGTTCAGCGTGGCGAGCCGCTGGAAGGTGCCGATGCGAATATGGCCGTGGCTGAGCCGCACCATCACCGCCGAGCGGGTGGGCGACGGCTCGTCGTTGCGCTGCAGGGCTTCGCCGGTTTCGATCAGCGAGAAGGTCTTGGATGTCTCGACGCCGAGCGCTTCCAGCATCTCGGTCGCCAATATCTCCCGCACCCCGCCCTTCAGGGTCAGGCGGCCATCGCCGAAGCGGCTATAGGGCGTCCGGCCCGATCCCTTGGTGCCGAGATCGAGGAGGCGGCCGCCGGGCTGTTCGGCGGCCCCGTCGCGCAGCTGCGCGAACAGGAAGCCGCGGCCGTCGCCGATATCGGGATTATAGTGGCGGAACTGGTGGCCGTGATAGCGCAGCGCCAGCGGCTGCGGCAGATTGTCGGGCAGCGGCTCGAAGCGGCCGAAATGGGCGGTCCATTGCTCGTCGCTCAGCGAATCGAGGCCCACCGCCTTGTCCCAGCGGCGATTGCGGAAGCGCAGGATCGTCTTGGGAAAGGCCGCTGCCGCTACGGGATCGGACAGGCGGTCCTGGATCGACGCGATTCGCGGATCGGGACGATAGGCGGCGGCTTGCGGGGTGATGGGCATGCGGCGATATGGGGGTGGAAGCAGTGGAGGTGCAAGCATGGCGGACTGGCAAGACGGACATTGGTTGTCGAAAGACGGCCTCCGTCTCCACTATCGCGACTATCCGGCCTCGGCGCGCTCGCGCCGGCCGCCGATATTGTGCATCCCCGGCCTGACCCGCAACGCGCGCGACTTCGCCGCCGTGGCCGATCGCCTCGCGGGCAAATATCGGCTGATCGTCGCCGAACTGCGCGGGCGCGGCAGAAGCGAACGGGCGAAGGACCCGATGAGCTATGTGCCCGCGACCTATCTCGAGGACCTGACCGCGCTGATCGAGCAGCGCGCGCTGGACCGCTTCATCCTGTTCGGAACCTCGCTGGGCGGCATCCTGTCGATGCTGATCGCCGCGACGCACCCCGGCAAGGTGGCGGGGATGCTGCTCAACGATATCGGCCCGGCGATCGAGCCGGCGGGCCTTGCCCGTATCCGCGTCTATGTCGGCAAGAGCGGCAGCCATCCCACCTGGCTGCACGCGGCGCGCTCGCTCGCGGATGTCCACAAGGCCGCCTATCCCGACTATAAGCTCGATCAGTGGTTGGAAATGGCGAAGCGGCTGTGCCGGCTGACCGATGCCGGCCGCATCGTCTCCGACTATGACAGCGCGATCGCCGAGCCGTTTCGCGTGCCGGGCAAGGAAAGCGCGGGCGACCTGTGGCCGCTCGTCGATGCGCTCAAGCCGTTTCCCAGCCTCCTGATACGCGGCGCGCTGTCCGACATCATCAGCGCGGAAACCGCCGACCGGATGACCGCCGAGCTGCCGCTGCTCGAACGAATCGACCTGCCGCGCATCGGCCATGCACCCACGCTGTTCGAACCCGAGAGCGAGGCCGCGATCGACCGGCTGCTCGCCCGCGTCGCCAAGGCCTAGCATGGACCGTCCCGCTCGAATCCTCCACTGCCACTCGACCTTCCTGTTGGGTGGCAAGGAGGCGCGCGCGGTGCGGCTGATGAACGCCTTCGGGAATGCGGCGGAGCATGTCGTGCTGAGCGCCGTGCCCGATGCGCTGGCGGCGCGCGACGCCATCGATCCCGCTATCCGGGTCGCATTTCCCGGTGAGGATGCGGCGCCGTCGCTGCGCGGCAAGCCGGGTCTGCGGCGCTATGCCGGGCTGGCCGCCTATATGGCCGGCTTCGATCTGGTGCTGAGCTATAATTGGGGCGCGATGGATGCGGTGGGCGCGCGCCGCCTCTATAGCGGCGTCCGGCGCCTGCCGCCGCTGATCCACCATGAGGATGGTTTCAACGAGGATGAGGCGGTGCGGCAGAAGCCGCTGCGGGTCTGGTTCCGCCGCATGGCGCTTCCGGCCGTCGCGCGCCTCGTCGTTCCGTCGCATCGGCTTGAGACGATCGCGCGAAGCGTCTGGCGGCAACCCGAGCGTCGCATCGAGCGGATCCCCAACGGCATTCGCCTGCCCGACGACGGGGAGCTTGCCGACCCCTTGCCGATTCCCGGCCTGACGAGCGGCGGCGGCCTTGTCATCGGCACCGTCGCGGGCTTGCGGCCGGTCAAGAACCTCGCCCGCCTGGTCCGCATCTTCGCGGCCGGCGCTCCCGCCGATGCCCGGCTCGTCATCCTCGGCGATGGTCCCGATCGGCCGGTGGTCCTGGCGGAGGCGGAGCGGCTCGGCGTCGCGGGGCGGCTCGTCATGCCGGGGTTCGTCCGCGATCCGGTGCGGCATATGGCGGCGTTCGATATCTTCGCGCTGTCGTCGGACAGCGAACAATTCCCGATCTCGCTGGTCGAAGCGATGGCCTGCGGCCTTCCGGGGCTGATGACCGATGTGGGCGATATAGCCGCGATGGTCGCGCCCGAGAACCGGCCGTTCGTCAGCGCCCAGGACGATGAGCGGGGGTTGGCCGCGGGCCTGGCGAAGCTCGCCGGCGATCCTCCGCTCCGTCACGCGATAGGCCGGGCGAACAGGGCGGTGGCGCTACGGAATTTCTCGGAGGAAGCGATGATCTCGCGATATCGCTCCCTATATTGGCAGGCGATGGAAGCGTGCCTGACACGGTAACAATCGCCAATTTGCCACGGCAAAGCGATTTTGCGCGATTTTAAAAGCGCTTCGCACTATAGGGCGCGAATTCGGCAAAAGTCGGTTTGCGCGTGATGGAGGTATCGTTGTTCAAGGGTTTGCGGCCGATCGTCTATGGTGGGCGTGAAGTCTGGCCGCTCATCGAAGGCGGTAAGGGCGTCTCTGCGACGAACCATGCGAGCTCGGGCGCGTGGGCGGCGGCGGGCGGCATCGGTACCGTGTCCGCGGTTAACGCCGACAGCTATGATCCCGAAGGCAAGATCATTCCGCAGATCTACAAGGCGCTGACGCGCCGGGAGCGCCATGAAGAACTGATCGCCTATGCGATCGACGGTGCTGTCGAGCAGGTGCGCCGCGCCTTCGAGATTTCGGATGGCCGGGGAGCGATCAACATCAACGTGCTGTGGGAAATGGGCGGCGCCCAGCGCATCCTTCACGGCGTGCTCGAAAAGACGCGGGGCATGGTGGCGGGTGTCACCTGCGGCGCCGGCATGCCCTACAAGCTCAGCGAGATCGCTGCGTCCTACGGGGTGAACTATCTGCCGATCGTGTCGTCGGGCCGCGCCTTCAGCGCGTTGTGGAAGCGCGCCTATTCTAAGGCGGCCGAATGGCTGGCGGGCGTTGTCTATGAGGATCCGTGGCTCGCGGGCGGCCATAACGGTCTGTCCAACGCCGAAGACCCAAGGCAGCCGCAGGACCCCTATCCGCGGGTTCAGGCGTTGCGCGAGACGATGCGCAGCGGCGGCATTTCGGATGATGTGCCGATCATCATGGCCGGCGGCGTCTGGTATCTGCGCGACTGGAACGACTGGATCGACAATCCCGAGCTTGGGCAGATCGCCTTTCAGTTCGGCACGCGGCCGCTGCTGACTCAGGAGAGCCCAATCCCCCAGGGGTGGAAGGACCACCTGACCAAGATCGAGCCGGGCGACGTCCTGCTTCACCGCTTTTCGCCGACCGGCTTCTATTCGTCGGCGGTCCGCAATCCCTTCCTGCGCAACCTCGAAGCCCGCTCGGAGCGGCAGGTGGCCTTCTCGATGGAGGCTGCAGGCGACCATCAGTACCAGCTCGACGTCGGCGTGAAGGGCAAGAATTTCTGGGTGACGCTGGGCGATCTGCACCGTGCGCGTGAATGGTATGGCCAGGGCTTCACCAACGCGCTCAAGACCCCGGACAACACGCTCGTCTTCGTCACCACCGAGGAAATGAAGATCATCCGCAAGGATCAGGCGGATTGCATGGGCTGCCTCAGCCAGTGCGGCTTCTCCGCCTGGGCCGATACCGAGGGCAACTCGACCGGCCGCCTCGCCGATCCACGCAGCTTCTGCATTCAGAAGACCCTGCAGGACATCGCCCATGGCGGCCCGATCGACGAGAATCTGATGTTCGCGGGCCACGCCGCCTATAAGTTCAGACAGGACCCCTTCTACTCCAACGGCTTCGTGCCGACGGTGAAGCAACTCGTCGACCGGATTTTGACCGGCGACTGAGGCGGGGCGCTCCGGCTTCCCGGGCACCCCGAAGCGGCCTTCATAACGCTGGTTTCCTTCCGACCGCCATTCTCGCACGCGGGATTCCACCGTCGTGGCATGATTTGGCCGGACCGTGGCGTCTTCCCGCGGGGAAAGGCCGGAGACACGCCCCATTTCAGACCAATCTCTCGCCCTGCCGCATGAAGGCGCTTGCAATGTAGGATTTCATTTGTTCTCTTTATGTTCCATCATGGAATGTCGAGAGTCGAATGGCCAAAGATCCGAACTATGATCGCTATGCGGGAATTGTGTCGCTCCCTGGCCCGGACAGCAAGCTGCCGCCGCCTTCCGGGTCGATGAGGACGGGAACCAGCGATGGGATGATTGATAAATGGGATCCTTCGCGCGATCTTTATGGTGATATCGAGTCGCTCCGTGGGGGCAATCCTGTGCCTATGGCCACCGTTTCGGAGGGACGCATAGGTTGGCATCAGCTTGAGGACGGTCGGCTCCAGTTCATGTATCCAGTAGGGAGTTATTCCGGCTCTAAAAAGGATCAGGAAGAAGAGCAGAAAATGATCAAAATAATCCAGGAAAATTTGGACCGACAGCAATCTCTGTTCTACCGGAAATGACATGAACGACGCAGAACATTTACCGCTTCATAAGATCGGAGCGGTCCTTGGTCGGCTGACGAATTTTTTCGGTCAAGAATCTCGAATATTTTGGCGGTTTTTGCTTGCGATTCTGCTGATAGCTGGCTGTTCGCTGCCTGCGGCCTCCCATGCCAAGGGCGAGCGCTTCGATAAGGAGTGCAGTGCCGTCAATGCAAGGCAGATAACCGTCGCTGAGGCCTCGCTGAACCGGAAAAAGCTGGAGCAGGCCTGCGTCCGGATAAGTGGGATAAGCGATGGCTGGACGTTGTATGGCAGCTTCGGTGACATCTATCGAAATACCGACGCATGGGAGGAGCATAGGCATAAGCGGTGGATGGCCGGCCGCATTGGCCTCAGGCCATTTCCGGAGGCCGATGATGACGGCGATACGCTGCCTGAAGGTGGAACATGGAGTTGGAGCCGCAAGGTTCCGCGCCGCGTAACACTGATCGGGCGGCTGCATGATTGCAGTTTGGATTGGTCGAGGGGCGACCCCAATAGCGATGATTTCGAAATTCGCATGGGCACGGGCTGGTGCCACTATAATGGCGGTGCGGTACTCAGGCCGGTGGCCATCGTAGCCGAGAGTCCGGTCAAGTTTATCCGCATGACAGGAACAAGAGCACGTGGACGATATGGCGACATCGTACCGCTTCGGAATGATGCCACCTTGACCGGCAACATCATGGCTTTTCTGAACCATTTGTTCGATGCGGTGCGCCGGGGGGATCGCCGCGCCGTATTGGACCTCTACGATTATTCTGACATCGCCCTTGCGCCAAATAGGATCGAAATATCCGAAGACGAACTTGCCGAGGAAGCTGATATCGATCCGGCTGTCTCGGCCCAACACACGCTCAAGCTGCTTTTCGGCAGTCCCGATACCGCTCTTTCGCGGGCTGTTCGAGATGGTGTTCCTGCTGTCCGGCTTTTCGCACCGAGGTGGAAGACGGAGCATGAACCTGACGCCTGGGCTTGCTGGACGGCGGCGAGATCGGCTGAGAAGGATTGGCCGATAAGCAGTATCGATGCGTTTAACGTTGCCGGAAGACCCTATGCCTGCATCAGCGTCGTCAAAGACAGTTCCATAACGGAAGGGATTAGCGTTGATGACACAGTGCCATATCGTCCTTGGACAACGGTGGAGCCGACCGATCGATAGAGGATCGTAATTCTATCGAACGACAAAAGCCTCCAGGAATCACGTGGCTGTGAGGGATGACGGGCCGGAAAAGGCTACACTATTGTGCGTCTCCCGTTCGATTTTAGCGAAAAGAGGGGCAACGCACTGCCGGCGAAAGAAATCTTCCGCTCACCGATCCTAAGGCGGAGCTACATTAGTCAGCAGTCGCTGGTTCGAACGAGCGGCCTATGAAAGGGAGCAAGGCGCACCTCGATCACGATATCGAGTTGCAAAATCTCGATTCCTTTAGTCTAGGCCCGCCGCATGAAGGCGCTTGCAATGTAGGATTTTATTTGTTCACTTTATGTTCTATCGTGGAATGTGGAGAGTCGAATGGCCAAAGATCCGAACTATGATCGCTATGCGGGAATCGTGTCGCTGCCCGGCCCGGACGGCAAGCTGCCGCGCCCCTTCCGGGTCGATGAGGACGGCAACGTCATCTACCGCGATGAGGAGCGCGGCATCGGGCAACCGATGAGCGCGGGGAAATCACGCGATCTCGCCCGGGCGGGAGTTCTCGATTGGGATGAGCTGGATGCGAAGGCTGCGCAGCTTTCGGCTACAGGTGCTCGCCGGTTTGAGCAGGAAAGCGCGCAGGGACAGTCGGCTCCCGTTCGACAGACGATCGACGGAGTTGACTACGATGTACTGAGTTCGATCAACTTTGATCCGGCCTTGTCGAATGGTGTTACCGCTTTGCCAAACCTCGGGCTGATGTCTGCCGCTATCCTCGATAAGGACAAGGTGGCTGTTCCATACGGGCCCGAGGAAAAAGGCGGATATCTGCGGCGGGAGCCGGCATTTTCGGATTACGATGTCCGACCGCATGTGGCCGGTGGGCTGGGCCTTGAGCTTCGCGATGACCCGAAATGGGCGACCGTCGATGATCTCGCGGTTGGAAACGACGGCATTTATGTGAGCAAACCGGGGCCCGGTTTTTATACCACGGTGCCGGCTCTCCATGCCAAGACGAAGGACACAGGCGACGCGAATACGCTCGACTTTGATTATCCTCGCTCATTTCCTCAGAATACTGAGGCGCTTACCCACGGACATATTGATGACGGGCCGAAAGGTTGGGACGGTCGGCCGATAAGAAGTGATGGCATGGTCGATGCGCCAATGGAAAATAAGGGATTTGGAGATGCCGTTGCTCTACAAATTCCCATGCCCATGGCTACCGTATCCGAAGGGAAAGTGGGTTGGCATGTGATGGAAAATGGCCAGCTCCGCTTCATGTATCCGGCGGGGGCATTAACTACGGATCAGATCAAATCGATCCAGGCCAACCTGAACAGAGAACAGAAGAAATTCCATAGAAGGTGATGTCGCACCGATATCTTGATAAGGGAGACGGATCATGGCCGACTTGCGCATAACCTTTCCCAGCCCTTGCGGGGAGCGTTGGGAGGCCATGACCCCGGCGGGCCGCCATCGGGCCTGTGCAAAATGCGACAGGGTCGTTCACGATCTTGCCCAATATGATGTTGCAGACGTCGAAAAGCTGCTGCGTGACGAACCGGGCAGCTGTGTTCGCGCCAGCATCGATGCGTCCGGTACTGTCGCGACCAAGGCCGTGCGCCATGGGAATATTCGCCGGATGGTGGCCGTTGTCGGGGCTTCCGCGGGCCTGCTGATGAGCCCACCGGTGCTTGCGGGGCATCAGCGTAAGGATGGCGCTATCATTGGATCCGTCTTGCCGTATAGGGACAAGACCATGGTGACGGCGAAAGACGGAAATGGAAATTTCTACCGAGCAAAAGTAAAATCAAATGGACGATACCATATAAAGCATGTGCCACCCGGCGTATATGATGTCGAATTTTCTTCAAAAGACTGCGATGCTTCTTGGGTTGTTCCGGGTATTACTGTCGGTGCAGGGGAGGTCGTTACAACGGATGAGTCTGATAACAATGAATTTTGTATTGTAGTTGGGTTGCTTGAAATCGATAATGGGGAGGGATAGTCGGGAGCTTCGGATACCGTATGCGCCAGCAGAGATCGTCAGCCTTTCCGAGCGGCTGTGGCTATAATTTCTATTTTATAGATAGAGATAAACTTTTTTCGATCCAAGAAGCAGTGCCATTGGCATTGGTGATGGCTCGGCTATCGTCGCTCCCATGAAGACCGCGCTCATCATCCGCCACACCGCTTATGAAGGCATTGCCGGCTTTCGCGCGCCCGTCGAGGCTGCCGGCTATGCGATCGACCGGATCGACGTCACCGATCCCGACTTCGCCAATGTCGATTTCGACCAGCCGGATCTGGTCGTGATGATGGGCGGCCCAATGGGCGTCTATGAGACGGACAAGCATCCCTGGATCGGCGGCGAGATCGTCCGCCTCGCGCGCCGGATCATGCTCGACCGTCCCACCCTGGGCGTGTGCCTCGGCGGGCAGATGATGGCGGCCGCGATGGGCTCCCGCGTCTATCCCGGGCCGGTCAAGGAGGTCGGCTTCGCGCCGGTGGCGGTGACAGGCGCGGGGCAGAGCTCGCCGTTGCGTCATATAGCGGATGTTCCGGTGCTGCACTGGCATGGGGATACGTTCGATCTGCCGGAGCGGACCGAACTGCTCGCATCGAGCGATCATTATGCGCACCAGGCGTTCCGGCGCGGCAACAACATATTGGCGCTGCAATGCCACCCCGAGATGGGCGAAGACCCGCGCTTCGACATATGGCTGGAGGATGAACTCTATGTCGCGCAGGCCGGGCTGACCGTTGCCGCGCTGCGGGTGCAGCATGACCGGCACGGCGCCGCGGCCGTGGCTGCCGGGCGGCAGATGATAGGTGACTGGCTCGACCGGCTCGAATAGGGCTTCCGCGCGTGGTTACGCCGGGGCCGTAACGGTAACGATCGGCCACGCATGATTGCCCAACTTCCCTGCAAAGCGAATTGAAGCTAGCATCGATTCGAGGCAGGGGGGCGTTGCTTATGAAATGGTCGGAAGAGGCACGAGACGGCGCGATCGTCGCGTCGCCAAAGGGCAAGATAGATGAGAGCACCGCGCTGGGATTCGGCACGGATCTCGAGGGCGCGGTGGCGCGCGCGGCGGAAGCCTCCATCAAGCTCGTCGTGGACTGCTCGGGTATCGATTACATGTCATCGCGGGGCCTTCGCGCGCTGACCCTTGCCAAGCGCAAGGCGGACGGCGCGGGCGTGAAGATCATTCTTGCCGCACCGAATCAGATCGTCCGCGAAATCCTGGCGATCAGCCGCTATGACAAGCTGTTCGGAGTGACCGAGACCGTCGACGCCGCGCTGGCGGCCTGACCGTTCTCCAAGGGAGGAAAGACCCATGCTGGTCCGGTTCTGGGGAACGCGCGGTTCGCTTGCGGTCGCGCAGGCCGCAGGCTCCATCAGGAGCAAGATCGCGCGCGCGCTGGTCGCCGCCAATGGCCGCCATTTCGCCAACGAGGCCGATGCCGCCGCCTTTGTGGAGGACGAACTCGATTTCGCCACGGGCGGCACCTATGGCGGTGCCACCACCTGCATCGAGATCGAGGCGACGGCCGGCGACGGCTCCTTCATCGTCTGCGACTTCGGTACCGGTTCCCGGGAATTCGGGATCAGCGCCTTCGCCCGGATGGCGGCCGGCCATGCGCGCGTCTTCAACGTCTTCATGTCGCATCTGCACTGGGATCATATCAGCGGCTTTCCATTTTTCGGGCCTGCCTTCGATCCCGGATCGACCATCGTCATCCATTCCGGCCATGCCGATGTCGAGCAGGCGTTCCGTCGCCAGCAGGAGGAGATCAGCTTTCCGGTGGCGTTCGACTGGCTCCGCGCAAAGATCGAGTTCCGTGTCCTGGCGGCGGGCGAGACCTACCGGATCGGCGGCCTCGACGTGGAGGTTATGGAGCAGCACCACAGCCACAAGAGCTATGGCTATCGCTTCACCGACAGTGCCGGAAAGGTCGCGGTCTTCTCCACCGACAGCGAGCACAAGATCGAGAGCATGGAGGGTGAGGCCGATGTCGCCAATTTCTTCCGAGAGGCCGATCTCGTCATCTGCGACACCATGTACTCGCTCGCCGATTCGGTCTCGATGAAGGAGGATTGGGGGCACAGCTCCAACATCGTCGC
>CAZJXG010000040.1:0-24751 GCA_964549965.1 uncultured Sphingomonas sp.
GGATCTTCAGGTGGCGCGGGTGCTGGAAAAGGCCGACGCGCTCAGCCGTTCCGAACAGACCACCGATCTCTTCACCCTGCTGCAGGCGCTCGCACGGGAAAGCCATCGGCAGCGTGGGCCGATCGGCCGTCCTTCGAAGCGATAGGATCCCCCCGTCGCAGCGCGACGAGGGGACGCCGGACGATCAGTCGAACAGCTTGGCCCAGCGGCGCTTGGCGCGGTTCTTCCAATGGCCGCGATGATAGGCGTCCGATGCCAGCAGCGGGATCACGGAGCCCGCCTCGGCGAACACCATCTGCTCGATGCCGGTGTTGACCTTGCCCCAGCTCGCCGCCTCCTGGAGGGTGGACGAGGAACAGGCGCCGTCCCGCACATCGGCGACGGTGATCTGCACCGCATATTTGTGCACCTCGACATCGTCATGGCCGAGGATCTCGGCGCACACCACGGTGTCCTGGATGAAGTTCTTCGGCACGCCGCCGCCGATCATCAGCAGGCCGCTGCTGCCGGCCTTGATCTTGATGTCGGTCAGCTCGCGGAAATCGGCGATGGCGTCGAGCACCATATAGGGTCGGCCTGCCTTCATGCAGTCGACCTGATGCTTGACGAGGCCGAAGCCCGCCGAGCTGTCGACGAAGGCCGGGCAGAAGATCGGAACGTCATGCTCATAGGCGAGCTTGACGAGGCTGTTGTCCTTCTTGCCATGCTCGACGAGATATTTGCCCATCTCGCGGATGAAGGCGCGGCTCGAATAGGGCTGGGGCGGCAGCGAATTGGCGATCTTGTTGATCGTGAAGTCGCAGTCCTGCAGCTGCTCCTCGTCGATATAGGTGTCGTAGATTCGGTCGATCAGCAGCGAACGCAGCGTATCGTCGTCCGGCACTTCGAGCGCCTGATAATGTTTGTGGCCCAGGCCCTCGAAGAAATCCATGTCGACGATCGAGGCGCCGGTCGCGACGATCGCATCGACCATGCCGGAACGGACCAGTTCGGCATAGGCGTCCATGCAGCCGCCCGCCGAGGTGGAGCCGGCGATGACCAGGAAGATGGTGCAGTCGGGATCTTCCAGCATCTGGTTGTAGATGCCGGTGGCGCGGGCGAGATCACGGCTGGTGAAGCTCATCTTGCCCATCGCGTCGATGATCGGACGCGCATCGAAGCTCGTGATGTCGATATGCTCGACAACGGTCGAAAGCAGTTCGGCCTTGCGCGTGTCGTTGATGGCGGCGTCGGTCATGATGGTCTCCGGAAATCCTCAAGCGTCATTCCGGCGAAGCTGGAATCCCTCTTCCCCTGGACGAGGAAAGGAGATCCCAGCTTTCGCCGGGATGACGGAATATGTGTGGTTCAGCCTTACAGCTTGATGACGTTGGACGAAACCACCGCGCGGTCCGCGTCTTCGCCGATGTCCTCGCGAACATAGAGCGTTGCCATCGGCTCGTCGTTCATGATCACCCGGTCGCCGGCGGTGAAGCCGTTGAACCCGGTGCGCATCGCGCAGCCATAGGCGCCGAGCATGCCGATCTCGATATAGTCGCCGGCATCGACATTGGCAGGCAGCATGAACGGTCCGGCCATGCGATCCATGTCGTCGCAGGTCGGGCCGTAGAAGCTGAACGGCAGATCGCGTGCGCGCGATTCCTCCTCACGGAGCAGCTTGACCGGGAACCGCCAGCCGATGTGCGCCGCATCGAACAGCGCGCCATAGGCTCCGTCGTTGATGTAAAGCTCGTCGCCGCGCCGACGCTCGACCCGCACCAGCAGGCTCGCATATTCGGCGCACAGCGCGCGGCCCGGCTCGCACCACAGTTCGGACGAATAGCTGACCGGCAGGCTTTCGAACGCCTGGTGGATCGCGCCGAAATAGGCTTCGAGCGCGGGCGGCTCCATCCCCGGATAGATCGAGGGGAAACCGCCGCCGACATCGATCACGTCGACGGTGACGGAGGCCGACACGATCGCGGCGCGCACGCGCTCCATCGCCTGGACATAGGCCGACGGGCTCATCGCCTGGCTGCCGACGTGGAAGCAGATGCCAAGCGCATCCGCGACCTGGCGGGTGCGCTGGAGCAGTTCCTTCGCCTCGGTCAGCTCGACGCCGAATTTCGACGCGAGGCTGAGCTTCGACAGTTCGGAGGAGACGCGCATCCGCACGCACAGGGTCAGATCGGTAGCGCCATTGGTGGCGCGTTCGATCTTTTCCAGCTCCTCGATCGAATCGAGCGAGAAGGTCCGGACGCCATAGGTCGAATAGGCTTCGGCGATCGCCTCCTCGGCCTTGACCGGGTGCATGAAGCAGAGCGTCGCATCCGGCAGGATGCCAGCGACAAGACGCACCTCGGCGATCGACGCCACGTCATAGTGGGTGATGCCGTTGTCCCAGAGAATCTGGATCAGCTCGGGTGACGGATTCGCCTTGACGGCATACATCGAGCGCCCCTGGAAGTTCTCGACGAAGAACCGGGCGGCCCGCGCAGCGGCGTGGGGACGAAGGAGCGTGACCGGTTGAACCGGTCGAAGGGCCGTAGCTAGCCCCAGCGCGCTATGATGCTTGTGCAACTCAAGGGACCTCCGGGTGGTACGTGGGCAAGAAAGCTGCCTTGCGGTGGAAGTCCCATGGGGCAGCGGAGGCGCGGATATATGGTGCACTGACCCCCATGTAAAGTTTCGATATTCGCCTCATCCTGCAGGATGGCCGAACCGGCCGGAAAACGGGCGGTTTCCGGGGCGGGCTGTTGGAAATATCCGGACTTTTACGGGGGCGGCACGGTGCGAATCGGCGAAAGCTGCCTGCCTTTGCATGCTCGGAAAGCCGCTGTAAGACGATCGCGATGGGCCAGCACCACCACCACGAGCAGCCCGGCCATGCGCATGGCCACGGTCATGGGCATGCGCACAGCCATGCGCCGCACAGCTACGGCCGTGCTTTCGCGATCGGGGTGGCGCTCAATCTCGGTTTCGTGCTGGTGGAGGGGCTGGCGGGCCTGTGGTCGGGATCGATCGCGCTGATCGCCGATGCCGGTCACAATCTGTCGGATGTCCTCGGCCTGTTGATGGCCTGGGCGGCCTATGCGCTGTCGAAGCGGCCGGCGAGCGCGCGCTACACCTACGGGTTGCGGGGCTCCTCGATCCTGGCGGCGCTGTTCAACGCGATCCTGCTGATGATCGCCTGCGGCGCGATCACGCTCGGGGCGATCCAGCGCTTCGTCCATCCCGCGCCGGTGGAGAGCGGGACGATGATGGCGGTGGCCGCGATCGGCATCGTCGTCAACCTGGGCACCGCGCTGCTGTTCCTCGGCGGTCGCGAGCATGACCTCAACATCCGTGGCGCCTTTCTGCACATGGCGGCCGACGCCGCGGTCTCGGCCGGCGTCGTCGCCGCCGGCTTCCTGGTGAGCCGGACGGGCCTGCTCTGGATCGATCCGGCGATCAGCCTGATCATCGTCGCGGTGATCGTGATCGGCACATGGGGCCTGTTCCGCGATTCGCTGGCGATGTCACTGGCCGGCGTACCCAGCCGCATCGACAGCGCGAAGGTGACGGCCCGGCTGGGGGCGCTGCCGGGTGTCGCGGCGGTCCATCATGTCCATATCTGGCCGACGAGCACCACCGAGATCGCGCTGACCGCGCATCTGGTGATGCCGGAGGCGGTGGGGGATGACGCATTCCTGGCCTCGACCGCGCGGCTGGTACGCGATGAGTTCGCCATCGGCCACGCCACCTTCCAGATCGAACGCGGCCGCTGCGCGGACGAAGCGCCCGATTGCGGGGAGGCAGCGCACGAGGATCATGACGGGCATCATGATCACCATCACGACCACTAGATTCGTTCGGCATGATGGTGGGGGAATGGGGCGGCGACGCGCTCGACATGGACGGATTTTGGGGTAGGACATAGCCATGACCCAGCCGATGCTCGTTCACCTGATCGCCGCCGCGCGGCCCAATTTCATGAAGGTGGCGCCACTCTGGCACGCGCTGAAGGCGACCGATGATTTCCGGCCGGTCATCGTCCATACCGGCCAGCATTATGACGCGGCGATGTCCGACGATATCTTCGCCGATCTCGGCCTGCCCGCGCCGGATCACCATCTTGGCATAGGGTCCGGTACCCATGCCGAGCAGACCGGCAGGGTGATGATCGCCTATGAGAAGCTGGCGGTGGAGGAGCGGCCCGACTGGCTGATCGTGGTCGGCGACGTCAATTCCACCGCGGCCGCATCGATGGCGGCAGGCAAGCTGCGCATTCCGATCGTCCATCTCGAAGCCGGACTGCGCAGCCGCGATCGCGACATGCCGGAGGAACTCAACCGGCTCGTCACCGACGTGCTGGCCGACGTGCTGTGGACGCCATCGCCGGACGCCGACGAGAATCTGCGCGCCGAGGGTATTCCCGAGGAACGGATCACCCGCGTCGGCAATATCATGATGGACAGCTATGAGCTGGTCCGCCCCGCGATCATGGCGGCCGATTATCCCGGCGAGCTGGGCTACAGGCCTGGCAGCTACGGGGTGGTGACGCTCCACCGCCCTTCCAACGTCGATGTGCCCGAACAGCTCGACCGGCTGGTCGAGGCACTGGTCGCTGTGCAGGCGCATCTGCCGCTGATCTTCCCGGTCCATCCGCGCACCCGCCAGCGGCTGGGCGATGCCGGGGCTGCACGGCTGGAAGGGGCAGGAATCCGGCTGATCGGTCCCGCGGCCTATGTGCGGTTCATGAGCCTCGTCGCGGGCGCGGCGGCGGTGATCACCGATTCGGGCGGTATCCAGGAAGAAACGACCTATCTCGGCATCCCCTGCATGACCCTGCGCGAGAATACCGAGCGGCCGATCACGATCAGCGAGGGAACCGCCCAGCTGGTCAATGCCGGCAATCTGCTCGAACGGCTGCTGGCGGCGCTGGCGCAGCCGAAGCGGGACAGGAAGCGGCCGGACATGTGGGACGGCAAGACGGCGCTACGCTGCGTGGCTGACCTGCGGCGGCGCTCGGCGCTGCGCTAGGGTTATATGCTGCGCATCGATTAGCCGGGACGGTGCATCTATTCCGGGACGGAAGCCTTCCCGGCACTTTGCCGGCCGCGATCCGTTCAACCTTCATGACAGATCCGGATAAGCTCGCCGCATATAGTCCTGCCTCAGCCCGGCCGATGGCCGCTATGCCGGGACGGCCGACGCCATGCGTATAGCGATATTGGGGGCCGGCCATGTCGGCGCGACGGCGGCCTATGCGCTGATGCTCCGCGCGCTGGTCGACGAGATCGTCCTGATCGACAGCGACATGGCGCTGGCGCGGGCGGAAGCCGCCGATCTTTCGGACGCCAACGCGCTGGCCCGTCCCGCCCGCATCTGGGCCGGGGACTATGGGGACGCCGCATCGGCCGATATCGCCATCCTTACTGCCGGCGCCGCGACGCATGGCACGGAAAGCCGCCTTTCGGTCGCGGTACGCAGCGCCCGCATCGTCGAGGACTGCGTCGATGCGCTGATATCCGCCGGCTTTGCGGGCATCCTCCTCATCGCCGCGAATCCGGTGGATGTCATGAGTTTCGTCGCCCACCGGCGATCGGGTTTCGCCGCCGCCCGCGTGATCGGGACCGGAACGCTGCTCGACAGCAGCCGCCTGAAGCAGGTGATCGGCGAACGCCTGGATATCGCGCCAACGGCGATCGACGCGCTGGTGCTCGGCGAGCATGGCGACAGCGAACTCGCCGCATTTTCGACCATCCGGATCGGTGGCATGTCGCTCGACGGCTTCACGGCGGCAGCCGCTATGCCGCCTGACAAGGCCGATATCGCGGCGCTCGTCCGCACCGCCGGCTACGACATCATAGCGGGCAAGGGCTATACCTCCTTCGGCATCGCCACCGCGATCGTCCGCATCTGCGAGGCGGTCATTCGCGACGAGCGGGCCGTGCTGCCGGTGTCGACGATGCTGACGGGCCAATATGGCCTTGCCGGCCTGTATATGAGCCTGCCGTGCATGATCGGCCAGAACGGGATCGAGCGCGTGCTGACCCCCGATCTGAATGCTGATGAAGCAGCCGCGCTCGCCGTATCGGCAGGCGTCATCCGGACGGCAATGGATAGGCTGACCGATGATCGGCCGAGACTGGCGGAGCCATCGACCGCGCGGATTTCACCGCGGCCGGCGTGATGCCATCCCGGCAAGGTCCGCGCGCACGATCACGAGGGACGGATCACCGGGATATTCGACGGCCCGGAACCCCATGTCCCGCTCCAGTTCGATCGCGGCGTGGTTATCCCGGCTTTCGATCGACTCGATCGTCGCTATTCCCCTGGACCGTGCGAAGCGGGCGATATGCTTGAGCAATGTCCAGCTGGCGCCGCGATTCTTGTAGTCCGGCAGGATCGCGATCGCGATTTCGGCGGTTTCCAGCTTGGGATCGGCCGCCAGCATCGCGGTGGCAAAGATCGACTTGTGGTCCTTGTCATAGGCAAGGAAATTTTCACTCGTCCGGCGGTCATAGGCGGTCATCGCCTCCAGCTGGTCCTGGCTTAACCGGGCGACCGACGACAGGAAGCGAAAGCGGAGGTCCTCCGCCGTCACCTTTTCGAAGAACAGGCCGAGTTGATGCTCATCCGCCGGACGGGCGGGCCGGGTGAAGAATTCGAATCCGCTGCGCGTGATGAGATATCCCGTCCAGTCGGGGGCGACCGGCGCGACATTTGGCTGCGGGTCGGTCGGCAATGTGAGTTCGGCGCCGCTCATGCAATATCTCCATAACCGCAATAACCGCCATCCGCAGGATCGACCTGAACGTCCGATGCTGGAGAGGTGGCGACGACCGCGCATGGATGTAGATCGCGTCGCAGCCTGGAAACCGGTCAACGCGCACCGACGCACATCGGGGCCGCCAGTCGCCCGTTCGTACAGTTTCGGTTAACCGGAAACCGCTTAAGCCCGCGGTCGAACGGTTGCTGGACTGGTGAGCTTTACCAATATTTAGCGAGAACCGCACAGGGCATGACGGTGGCCAGCCAAGGGCCTATCGCCAAGTCATTAGGAAACAACAAAAAACGAAACTGGCACAACTCCTGCTGAGGGGTGTGCATGAGCGCGGGTCATCCGGTCCGCCAAAGATTTGGGACGAATATGATGCAGAGCAACACAGCGGTCTTCTGGCGCCACGACACCTTCCTGGGGGTCTGCGAAGCGATCGGCCAGGATTTCGGCTTCAACGCCAACTGGCTGCGGATCATGTTCTCGGTCGCGCTGCTGGTGAGCCCGAAGGTCGTTCTGTCGGTCTATCTTGGTCTTGGTCTGGTGGTGCTCGCCTCGCGGCTGCTCTTCCCGGTCCGCGCGGCGGCACCGGCCAACGCCGGGCCGATCACGCGCCGTGCCGACAATGACGCCGCCGCGGCGGAGCTTCCGATCGCAGCCTGATCCTCGGGACCATCGCGGAAAGACAGGGGCCAGTCATCGCGACCGGCCCCTTGTCGTTTCAGGCGGAGCCGCGCAGGTCGGGAATGTCGATCGGCGCGGGCTGCCCGCCGCCCAGCCAGCACCGATAGGCCAGGCGATAGGCCTCCTCCAGATGGCGCGTGAACAGGGGACTGTCGAACAACGGCATCGTCGTCCGGTTCGCCGCCAGCCTCGCCCTGATCCCGGCCAGCCGGTCGGGGCTGGTTGCCAGGTCCATCGCCAGCCGCTCATAATCCTCGTCGGACGTGGTGACGAGTTCGGGCAGGCCGATCGCGTTGAGCAGGCTTCCCGCCATGCGCGCCGGGTAGCCCGCGCCCATCCGAGTCACGACCGGCAGGCCCGCCCAGAGCGCGTTGCTGGCGGTCGCCCCGGCATTGTAGACGAAGCTGTCGAGGAACAGGTCGGCCTGGCGGAACTGGGCGAGATAGTCCGCGTGCGGCTTCCAGTCGGCGAAGACGATGCGATCGGGGTCGACGCCGCGCGCGGCGGCCTGCCGGCGCAGATTCTGCTCGGCCCAGGGGTTGGACCGTAGCAGCCACAGCACGCTGCCCTCGACCGCCCCCAGCAGCCGCATCCAGATGTCGTACAGCCGCGGTTCGATCTTGTAGCTGTTGTTGATCCCGCAGAAGACAAAGGCCCGTTCCGGCAATCCCAGCGATGCCCGGCCGGGCGCCGGATCGGCGATCTCCGCCTGATCGTCCTGCGCCTGATAGACATGTGGCAGATAGATCGGCGCTTCGCTGTGGAAGCGGGCCTGATCGTCGGGAATGAGATTCCGGTCGGCGAGGATATAGTCGATGCAGGGTGCGCCGATCGTGCCGGGATAGCCGAGATAGGATATCTGGACCGGCGCCGGGCGGCAGGCGAACAGCCCGGTGCGTGAATAGCTGGTATGTCCGGTCAGATCGATCGCCACGTCGATTCCGTCGCGACGCGCCAGTTCGGCGATATCGCGTTCGGCGAGGCCGGGCACGTCGCGGAAAATATCGGCGGCGGCCCTGATGCGGCCGCGCATCTCATCCTCGACGACGGGTCCATAGGAATAGACATGGACCTCGAAGCGCGAACGATCATGGAGTTCGAGTATCCTTGCGATCAGCCGCGCGACCGGATGGTTGCGTATCTCCGCCGAGAAATAGCCGATACGGAGGCGATCGGGCTCCGCCGCGGGACGTTCCGGCGCGGGCAGGGGCGGCTGGCCGAACAGCTTCGCGCTGTAGCGCTCCGATCGTATCCGGTGACGCTCGGGATGATCTTCCAGTGGCAGCATGGTGAAGGGGGAGACTATCCCGCCCTCGATGCCGAGCAGGGCGAGAGCCCCAGCCTCCTGCGCGAGCTCGTCCCAGTCGCAGACATGCGCCTGGAGCAGCAGCTTGAGCGCGCGGACCTGGGAGAGTTCGGGCTTGATCCGCAGGATACGGCGGAAGCATTCGATCGCGTCGGTCTTGCGGCCCAGTTCCTGCGACGTGATCCCCAGATTATATAGCGTGTCGGTATCGTCGGGGGTTATCTCGAGCGCCTTGACGAACCATTTTGTGGCCTCGGGCCGACGATTGGCCTGGATGTTGGCCGATCCGAGCATGTTGTAGAGCGGCGGCGACGGGCGATAGCGCCGCGCGAGATCCTCGCCATGGGCGATGGCCTCGGCCAGTCGTCCCTTGTTCAGCAGCTCGATCAGCCTGACGATCTCGTCGCGCGGCGGCGCGGCTGCCTGATCCTGCATGGTCCTCGTTACGTCCGTCATCGATTGGCGATGACTAGGCGGTTCCGATCGCCGCGTCGATATCGCCGCTGTCAGTCCTTGGCCAGCGCATAGGCCTGCGTGCCCCGGGTGATGACCACATCGTCCGGCGCGAGTTCGCCCGGTTCATAGTCGGGCTGGGTAGCGATTTCCTGGTATAGCGGCGCGAAATCGGTCTCGATCGTCTGGCGCAGCAGATCGTCGAAGCTGTCGATCACGAAGTAGTTCTGCTGATAATCGTCGATGCGGTAGCGCGTGCGCATCACCCGCCTGAGGTCGAAGCCGACCCGGTTGGGAGAAGGATCGTCCAGCGCGAAGATCGATTCGCCATAGGAGGAGACGATCCCGGCGCCATAGAGCCGGCAGTCGTCGCCGTCGCGGATCAGGCCGAATTCGACGGTGTACCAGTAGAGCCGCGCCAGCCGGTCGATCGCGCCCTTTTCCAATGCGCGGAGGCCGCCTTCGCCATAGGCCTGCATATAATCGGCGAAGGCCGGGTGGGCGAGCAGCGGGACATGGCCGAACACATCGTGAAAGATATCGGGTTCCTGCAGATAATCGAGCTGATCGGGACGGCGGATGAAATTGCCCGCGACGAAGCGGCGATGGGCGAGATGCTCGAAGAAGACCGGTTCGGGCACCAGGCCGGGTACGGCCAGCACCTGCCAGCCGGTGGCCTTCATCAGCCGTTCGGACAATGCGCCGAAATCGGGGATGCCCGGCCTGTCGAGCCCTGCCAGCGCCACGCCTTCGAGGAAGGCGGGGACGACGCGGCCCGGGAGCATCGCGGTCTGGCGAGCGAAGAGCCTGTCCCATGTGCTGTGGTCGGCGGGCGTATAGCCCTCCCAGCCCTGGTCGATGGTCCAGTCGGCGGCGGCCCCGGGCGGCGGCGTGGGCTCGATCGTCTGGTCGGTTTTCAGCATGTCGATGGATATAGCAACAAATGTTACTATTTCCATCGGAGAGAAGGGCGATTTTTTGGCTGACCGGCGGGGCAGGGCCGTTTATGCCCGCTGGCCACAGGGCAGCATTTTCCGGAGCCGGGGCCATGACCATCATCATCAAGGAAGCCGATCTGATCGAGAGCGTCGCCGACGCGCTCCAATATATCAGCTATTATCACCCGATGGATTATATCCGCGCGCTCGGCGCCGCCTATGAGGCGGAGCAGGGGCCGGCGGCCAAGGATGCCATCGCCCAGATCCTGACGAACAGCCGGATGTGCGCCGAGGGGCATCGCCCGATCTGCCAGGACACCGGCATCGTCACCGTGTTCATCAAATGGGGCCAGCAGTGCATGCTCGATTCGGAGCGCAGCCTGCAGGAGGTCGTCGACGAAGGCGTGCGCCGCGCCTATCTCCATCCCGAGAACAAGCTGCGCGCCTCGATCCTGAAGGACCCCGCCTTCGGCCGGGTGAACACCAAGGACAACACCCCGTCGGTGCTGAATGTCGAGATGGTGCCGGGGCATCATGTCGAGGTCGCGGTGGCGGCGAAGGGCGGCGGTTCGGAGAACAAGTCCAAATTCGCCATGCTCAACCCGTCGGAATCGATCGTCGACTGGGTGCTGGACATGGTCCCGAAAATGGGCGCCGGCTGGTGTCCGCCGGGCATGCTCGGCATCGGCATCGGCGGCACCGCCGAAAAGGCGATGACGATGGCCAAGGAATCGCTGATGGGCGATATCGACATGGCCCAGCTCAAGCAGCGCGGCCCGCAGAACGATATCGAGCGGCTGCGCATCGAAATCTTCGACAAGGTCAATGCGCTCGGCATCGGCGCGCAGGGCCTGGGCGGGCTGGCGACGATCCTCGACGTCAAGATCCTCGACTATCCGACCCATGCGGCGTCGAAGCCGGTGGCGATGATCCCGAACTGCGCGGCGACCCGCCACGCGCATTTCCATCTCGACGGATCGGGCCCGGCCTATCTGGAGCCGCCGAGCCTCGACGAATGGCCGAAGGTGCAGTGGACCCCGTCGAAGGAGGCGATCAAGGTCGATCTCGACACGCTGACGCCTGAGATCGTCGCGAGCTGGAAGCCGGGCGATCGGCTGCTGCTCAACGGCAAGATGCTGACGGGCCGGGATGCGGCGCACAAGCGTATCCAGGACATGCTGGCGAAGGGCGAGGAGCTGCCCGTCGATTTCAAGGGCCGGGTGATCTATTATGTCGGCCCGGTCGACCCGGTAGGCGACGAGGTTGTCGGCCCGGCGGGACCGACCACCGCGACCCGCATGGACAAGTTCACCGACATGATGCTCGAGAAGACCGGGCTGATCGCGATGGTCGGCAAGGCCGAGCGCGGTCCGGCGGCGATCGAATCGATCAAGCAGCACAAGGCGGCCTATCTGATGGCGGTCGGCGGCGCGGCCTATCTGGTCGCGCGGGCGATCAAGGGTTCGAAGGTCGTCGGCTTCGCCGATCTCGGCATGGAGGCGATCTACGAGTTCGACGTGAAGGACATGCCGGTGACGGTCGCTGTCGATGCGACCGGCGAGAGCGTCCACCATAGCGCGCCGCTCGTCTGGCGCGAGAAGATCGCGCGGGAAAAGCTGCTCGAGAACGCCTGAGCTTGATACGTCACCCCGGCGGAGGCCGGACTCTCTCTATCCGTCCATCACGGAAGGGGAGCGTCCGGGCTGCGTCGGGATGAGGGGAGCATGATGACGGCGAGGGCTATCCTGAAATGGACCGGGATGGTGATCGGCGCGCTGGCTTTGCTCCTTGCCGCGCTGTGGTTCGCGCGCCCGCTTTACCTCGACCGCATCTATTATCGGGGGCCGGTCTCCGCCCATTTCGACGGACAGCGCTTCTTCAATCCCGATGAGGATCGCACGCCGCTCAACGTCTTCCGGATCGGCTTCGGCCGGCTTTGGGCGGGCGCGACCGGGCAGCGCTCGGCACAGTGGCCTGAAAGCATTGCCGTAACCCCCTCCCGCCCGCCGGCGCGCGTGGACGGGCAGAAGATGCGCGTCACCTGGATCGGCCATGCCACGGTGCTGATCCAGACGCAGGGTCTGAACATCCTCACCGATCCGATCTGGTCCGATGTGGCCGGGCCGTGGAATCGCCTCGGGCCGCGCCGGTCGCGGGCGCCGGGCGTTCGGTTCGAGGATCTGCCGAAGATCGATCTCGTCCTGATCAGCCATAATCATTACGACCATATGGACCTGCCGACGCTGCAGCGGCTCTGGACGCGGGACCGGCCGCTGATCGTCACCAGCCTGGGCAACGACACCCTCCTGAAGCAGCACGGGATCGGCGCGGTGGCGCGCGACTGGGGCGGGGTGGTGCCGGTGCGGCCCGGCATCGCGGTGATCGTCGAGCAGGTCCATCATTGGAGCAGCCGCTGGGGCGAGGACCGCAATCGCGCGCTGTGGAGCGGCTTCACCATCACCCTGCCGCGCGGCAACATCTTCTTCGCGGGCGACACGGGATGGGGCGAGGGCGGCTGGCCGACGCTGGCGGCGCGGCACGGTCCGTTCCGATTGGCGATCCTTCCGATCGGGGCCTATCATCCGCGCGCCATATTCGGCCGCAGCCACATCGATCCGGCCCAGGCAATCGCGGCGTTCCGAGCGCTGGGGGCCGCCCAGGCGCTGGGCATCCATTGGGGAACGTTCCAACTGACCGACGAAGGCGCAGACACGCCGAGGCTGGAACTGGCGCAGCGGCTGCAGGCGAGCGGAATCGCGACCGGGCGATTTGTGACGACCGATCCCGGCAATCCGCTGTTGGTATCCGGGTCAGCGTGGCCAGGCGAAGGCGAGGCGGGTCTCGCCGGTCGCTTCAGCCCCGGCATCAAACCGTCGCTCCAGAAATAGGCCCTGTCCCGCCCGATCGATCGCCACCACCGAGCTGCACCGCGTGCCGTAGACCGGATCGCGGATGAAGATCGGGCTGTGCCGGGGCTCCTGCGGCACATCGGAAGGCCGGTCGGGATCGCGCCCGATGTCCGGCAATATGTCCTCGCGCAGCCCGTCGAGCAGCAGGGCGGGCTCGTCGGCGGCACCCGTCAGCCAGTCGAGCAGGAGCGATTTGAGCCGCAGCGTCTTCGGCCATGGCTCGTCGAGCGTTCCGTTCGACAGGCCATAGAGGCCGGGGGAAAGATCGGTGCGCAGCGCCGCCGGGCGGTTCGACAGGAAGCGTGCGCGCTGCCGGTCGATCGCGATCAGGTTCACCGGGTTATAGGCGTCGATCAAAAGCCCGTCGGGGTCCGCTCCACCCAGCAGATCCGTGACCAGCGCGCCGCGTGAGGGGCGATCCGGCGCGGGGCCGCCATAGCCGCGCAAATTGGTGACGACGGCGAAGCGGCCTGCCTCCGACACGCCGAGCCAGCTGCCGCCCGACTGGATGTCACGGCCCGCGATCAGGCGGGAATCCTCGTCCCAGCGGGCGAGGGCGGCGGCAGGCCGCGCATGATATTCGTCACGATTGCCGGCGACGATCAGCTGCCAGCGCGGATGGGACTGCCAGGCAAGGGCCAGGACGCACATCGCCTAGCGCTTCGGCCGGCCGCCCGGCCAGCGGGTTTCCGGCACGAACAGCGTGGTGATCAGCGCGATGCCCATGCAGCCCGCGACATACCAGAAGAAGGCCGACTCGATTCCGGCCGACTTGAAGCCGAGCGCGACCGATTCCGCGGTTCCGCCGAAGATCGCCTGGCTGACCGCATAGGGCAGGCCGACGCCGAGCGCGCGGACATGCCGGGGGAACAGTTCCGCTTTCACCACGGCGCTGGTCGCGCTCGATCCCGAGATGATCAGATAGGCGACGCAGATGAGCAGGAACGCCTCGACCATGCCGGTGGCGGCGCCGATCGCCGTGAACAGCGGCACGGTGCCGATCACGCCGGTGATCCAGCACCAGTAGAGCAGCGGTTTGCGGCCGATCCGGTCGGACAGCGCGCCGAGCAGGGGCTGGATGACGATGTAGAAGATCAACGCCGCCGAACAGACGAGCGATGCCTGATCCTTGGCGAAGCCTGCGCTCGCGACCAGATATTTCTGCATATAGGTCGTGAAGGCGTAGAAGCTGACATTGCTGCCGATCGACAGGCCGAACACCAGCGCCACCTGCCGGGGCTGCTCCCGGATCAGGGTCATGAGGCCGCCCTTGCGGCGCTCGCCATGGCTTTCCTCCAGGAAATCGGGCGTTTCATCGATGCCGCGCCGCAGCCAGAAGACGCTGATCGCCAGGATGGCACCGGTCGCGAAGGCGATCCGCCATCCCCAGGCTTCGAGCTGCGCCTCGGTCAGGAAGAAGAATTGCAGGGTGACGAGCAGGGCAAGCGCCAGCAGCTGGCCGGCGATCAGGGTGACATATTGGAAACTCGACCAGAAGCCGCGTTTGTCGGGGGGTGCGATCTCGGTGAGATAGGTGGCGGCGGTGCCGAACTCTCCGCCCAGGCTGAGGCCCTGCGCCATTCGTGCCAGGGTCAGCAGCACCGGCGCCCAGATGCCGATCGAGGCATAGGTCGGCACGCAGGTGATGATCAGCGAGCCCGCGCACATCAGCGTGATCGACCAGGTCAGCGCGCTCTTGCGGCCATGGCGGTCCGCGAGGATGCCCAGCAGCCATCCGCCGAGCGGCCGCATCAGAAAGCCGATCGCGAAGACGACGCTGGCCGAAAGAAGCTGGGCGGTCGCATCGCCCGCGGGGAAGAAGCTTTTGGCGAAGTAGAGCGAGAAGGCCGAGTAGATGTACCAGTCATACCACTCGACCAGATTGCCCAGCGATCCGCCTATCACCGAGCGAACGGGATTGCGGGATCCGGTGTCAGTCGTCATCGCCTATCCCCGTCGTTCCAGCGAAAGCCCGAATCTCTCTGCCTTCTCACGACAATGAAGGAAAGGGAGATCCCGCTGTCCGCAGACCGTGCCCCCTCTGCCGGGCCATGGTTTCGCGTGGAAACCGAAACCGTCATGCAACTTGCATATCGTCAGGGAGGATGGAGGCCCGAGCCGGAATCGAACCGGCGTGCAAGGATTTGCAGTCCTCTGCGTAACCACTCCGCCATCGGGCCAAACCGGTGAAATGAAGGCATTTCGTGGTCCGGGGGCTCTAGGGTTCGCAATTCTCTCCGTCAAGGTCGCAATCGCGGGACTGTCTGGCCAGTCGCGCCGCGCCGGGGAGAGATCGCACTTGGCGGAAAAGCGGCAACGCGATAAAGCCTTGAAGCCTTTCAAACTGTATTGTACAACTAAGACACCAAGAGGCGGGAAAGCCAGTGACCGAGCAGAATTTCGAGCAGATGCGCCGTGCCATGGTGGTGAGCCAGCTCCGGACCACCGGGGTCAGCGATGCGCGGGTCGTGGCGGCGATGGGCGATATCGCGCGCGAACATTTCGTACCGGGCGACAATGCCCGGCTGGCCTATGCCGATATGGCGCTGCCGATCGGTGGCGGACGCGCGCTCAATCCGCCGATGGTGACGGGACGCTTGCTGACCGAGGCGCAGTTGCAGCCTGGCGACACCGCGCTCGTCGTGGGTGCCGCGACCGGTTATGTCGTCGCCTTGCTGGAGCGGCTCGGTGCTTCGGTCGTCGCGATCGAGGATGATGCCGATCTCGCCGCCGCCGGCAAGAAGGTGGCGCCGGGCGCCACCTGGATCAAGGCTGCGCCCGCCGCTGGAAACAAGAAGGGTGCGCCCTATTCGCTCATCTATATCGACGGCGCGGTCGAGGACATTCCGCAGGCCCTGATCGATCAGCTGGCCGATGGCGGACGGCTGGTCGGCGCGGTGATCGAGCATGGCGTGACGCGGCTTGTGGCGGGCGTCCGCGCGGGCGAGGGGTTCGGTATCAAGGCTTTCGCTGATGCCGATGCGGCGCCGCTGCCGGGTTTCGCGAAGCCTGCGGCATTCAGTTTCTGACAGGGAAAGCATAAGTGAGATTCACGTTCGGGGGCGCGGCGTTCGGCCGTCTGGGAGTTTCGCTCGCGGCCATAGCGCTGGCGACGGCGGCTCCCGCATGCGCGGATACGCTTCGTGACGCACTGACCCAGGCCTATGCGTCGAACCCGACCCTGACCGGTACGCGCGCGGGCCTGCGCGCGACGGACGAGAATGTGGGTATCGCGCGGGCCCAGGGCCTGCCGGATGTCAGCGCGACCGGGTCCTACAACGAGTTCGTGAAGCGGTCGGCCAATGCCTTCACCTTTCCGAAGCGGTCCGTCGGAGGATCGGCGACAGTGACCGTGCCGCTCTATCAGGGTGGCTTCGTGCGCGAATCGATCCGGGCCGCGAAGGCGCGGGTGGGGCAGGAGCGCGCCGGGCTGCAGGCGACCGAAGGCGATGTCTTCACCGCAGTGGTATCCGCCTATATGGACGTGATCCGCGACACCGCGATCGTCGATCTGAACAGCAGCAACGTGAAGGTGCTCGAAACCGACCTGCAGGCCAGCAGGGACCGTTTCGAGGTCGGAGACCTGACCCGCACCGATGTTGCCCAGTCCGAGGCGCGACTGGCGGGAGCGCGGGCCAATCTCCGGGTGGCACAGGCAAGTCTCGACAATAGCCGCCAGACCTATCTGCAGGTGGTCGGGAAATTTCCGGACCGGCTTGATCCGCCGCCGGCGCTGCCGGGCCTGCCGGGCACATCCGACGATGCGGTCGATCTGGCAATCGCCAATAATCCCGATCTCGCCGCCGCGAAGCAGGCGGCGAAGGCTGCCGAATATGACATCGGCGTGGCCGAAGCCGCCCGCATGCCGCGGATTTCGGCCTTCGGCACCGGCGACTATGTCGATTATCGCGGAACCCTGGCTGGCGGTGCCACCGGGGTGAAGCAGATCGACAAGACCGCGACCGTCGGTTTCCAGGCCCAGATTCCCATCTATCAGGGCGGTGAGCCGGGCGCGCGGGTCCGCCAGGCCCAGGCGCGCAAAGGGCAGGCGATCGAGGCCCAGACGGCGGCGGAGCGCGCGGTGATCGCCGAGGCGCGGATCGCCTTTTCCCGCTACCAGTCCTTTCTTGAGGTTATCGATTCGTCGCAGGCCGCCGTGTCCGCCAATGAACTTGCCCTCGAAGGCACCAGGGCCGAGCAAGGTGTCGGTACCCGCAACGTCCTCGATGTGCTCAACGCCGAGCAGGAGTTGCTGAATTCGCGTTCGACGCTCGTGTCGGCCAAGCGTGACGCCTATGTAGCCGGCTTTGCCCTGCTGGCGGTCATGGGCCGTGCCCAGGCCAGGGATCTCGGGCTGGACGGCGGATCGCTCTACGATCCGATCGCCAACTATAAGCGGGTTCATGGCCGCATCTGGGACTGGGACAGCGATCCCCGGCCCAAGCCGGTCGCGACGTCGACCAGGGCCGAGCCGAATGTTTCGGCGGTGCCGGTACACAGGCCGGTGGAAAGCCCCGCGAAATAGCTTATATTCGGCCAATGGCCGACCCGCGTCCCGAACCGTCGATGGAAGACATTCTCGCTTCCATCAAGCGTATCATCGCCGATGAGCCGGGTGTGGCGCCCCCACCCAGGCCAGCACCGACGGCCCCCTCGGCGGCGGCGCGCGTGGCCGCGATATCGCCGCAGGCTCCGCGCATATCCGATCGCGATGCACCGCCGCCTTGGCCGGCGCGCACCGATCCGCCGGCACCGCCCGAATCCGTGCTGGACCTGACCGATCGCGCGCCCGAGGCGTTCCGCCCGCGCAACCCGACACCGGCGCCTGCTGCGACGCCAGAGCCCCCGCCGGTCCAGCGCGCGGTCGAACGGCTGCGCCAGGCCGAGTCGGAGTTGCCGCCGGCGACCCCGCGACCCGTGCCGCGCGATCTCCTTCCGCGTACGCCGACGCCGCGCCCCAGCGGCGGCGATATCACGCTGGATGGGCTGGTCCGCGAGATGGTCCAGCCGATGCTGGCGGACTGGATCGAGAAGAACCTGCCCGACATGGTCGAGCGGATGGTCCAGGCCGAGATCCGCCGGATGATCGACAAGGATTCCTGAGCTACCAGGCTGGCTGTATCGCTCTACTGACACGGTTGTTGGCGGCGGCGGGTCTTTGGTCTATTCGACAGCGATGCAGAAACTCCCGCTTGTGGCCATCGGCCTTGTCGCGGGCATCGGCGCCACCGCGCATGCCCGCCCTCTCACCATTCAGGATGTCGCCGGCTTCTCCCGGATCGGCGCCGCAGATGTCTCCCCTGACGGCCGCTGGCTGGTCTGGGATCAGCGCGAGACGGATTTCGCCGCCAATAAGGGGCGGACGGACCTGTGGCGCCTTGATCTGGCCAGCAAGGGAGCGGTGCCGGAGAAGCTCGCCGCCGATCCGGCGAAGAACGAAGCGTCGCCTGCCTTCACCCCCGACGGCAAATGGGTGTTCTTTACCGCCGACAGCAACGGGAAGAGCGCGGTGTGGCGCGTCGCGATCGATGGCGGTACGCCTGAACTGGTTGCCGATCAGGATGTCGGTGGCTTTCGGATTTCGCCGATGGGCGACAGGCTGCTCGTCTGGGCCGATCGGCCGGTCGGCGCCCGATCGCTGGCGGAAACGAAGCCCGAGAACAAGGGCGGCAGCGCACGCACCTACGACAATTACTTTGTCCGCCATTGGGACGCCTGGAGCGACGGACAGCGCTCGCAGCTCTTCATACTGCCGCTGAGCGGCGGCAGGGCCAGCGGAGACGGCACGCCCATAGCGGGCGGGCTGGTGGGTGATAGCCCGTCCAAGCCATTCGGGGACGGCGGCGAGATCGCCTGGGGCCGCGACGGCAAGACGGTCTATTTCACATTGCGCGAAGCGGGCAAGACCGAGCCGCTGTCGACCAACCTCGATATCTTCGCAGCTGCTGCGGACGGTTCGGCCGCACCGGTCAACCTGACCGATGCCAATGACGGGACCGATACGCTGCCGACGGTGTCCCCCGACGGCAAATGGCTGGCCTATGTCGCGATGAAGCGGCCCACTTACGAGGCCGACCGGCAGGTGATCCAGCTGCGCAACCTGACCACGGGCGCGGTCAAGCCGCTGACCGAGGGCTGGGACCGTTCTGTGGGCAGCCTCGCGTGGAGCAGGGATGGCAGGACGCTCTATGTCACCGCACAGGATATTGGCGACGAGCCTGTCTTCGCGGTGGATGTCAGGACCGGCAAGCCGACCCGGCTGACCGGGGACGGCACCGCCGGGACGGTACTCGCGACGCCGAAAGGCTATATCTACACGTTGAACGGCATCACTGCCCCGTCCGACTTCTATCAGGCGGCGGGCAGGAAGAAGCCTGTCCGGCTGACCTCGGTCAACCGCGACAAGCTGGCCGGCATCGACATGCCGGATGTCGAGCATTTCAGCTTCAAGGGCGCCAATGGCGACACCGTCTGGGCCTATGCAGTGAAGCCTGCGGGGCTCGCGGCGGAGGCGAAGGTGCCGGTTGCCTTCCTGATCCATGGCGGGCCGCAGGGTTCGTTCGGCAATAGCTGGTCCTATCGCTGGAACCCGGCAGTGTTCGCGGGGGCGGGCTATGGCGCCGTCATGGTCGATTTCCACGGGTCCACAGGCTATGGGCAGGCCTTCACCGACGCGATCAACCAGGATTGGGGCGGCAAGCCGCTGCAGGACCTGAAGCTGGGGCTTGCCGCGGCGACGGCGAAATATGGCTGGCTCGACGGCAGCAATGCCTGCGCGGCGGGCGGCTCCTATGGCGGCTATATGACCAACTGGATCGCCGGCAACTGGGCGGACGGGTTCAAATGTCTCGTCACCCATGCCGGTGTCTTCGATGCCCGCGCCATGGCCTATGAGACCGAGGAGCTGTGGTTCGACGAATGGGAGCATGGCGGGCCCTATCATGAGGTCGCCGCCAATTATGAGAAGTGGAATCCGGTCAACCACGTCACCGCGTGGAAGACGCCGATGCTCGTCCTCCACGGGGAAAAGGATTTCCGCATACCCTATACCCAGGGGATCGGTGTCTTCACCGCAGCGCAGCGGCGCGGGATCGAATCGCGTCTGGTGATGTTCCCGGACGAGAATCACTGGATCCTCAAGCCGAAGAACAGCATCCAGTGGTATACCGAGGTGCTGGGCTGGATGGGCAAGCACACCGGGCAGAAATGAATGACAAGGTGCAGGGCCGTCCCGGTCGGGCGGCCCTTCCTTCATGCCGGGCTGTGTTATCGATCACCCCCTATGCCTCGGAATCGATCGATAAGCGCCGTGTTGCAAGGGGGGGCGATGGCGATGAAGCCTGTATTTCTGGTGCTTGGTACATTGCTCTTCGCGGCGGCCTCGCCGGCGTCGGCGCGGCCGATCGACTGTTCGAAGGCGATGGGGCGGCTTGAGAGCGCGATCTGCGCCGATCCGGTGATGCTGGACTATGACAGGCGCATCGCGGCGGCCTATGATCGCGCGCTTGCGATCTGGGATGGCGCGATCGCGCCTTATGTGCGCCGCGATCAGCAGCAGTGGCTGACCGGCTTCCGGACGATCGAACGGTTGGAAGCGGCGGTGGAAACCGAATGCGTGCTGACCGATCGGGATTGTGTCCGTGCCGAGCTGCGCCGCCGCGTCGATGACATCGAAAGCGGCGCCTATGTGCATTCCGGGGTCTATCGCGCGCCCAGCGGGCTGAAGCTGCTCCTCCATCCCGGCCATGCCCATGGCTACACCGTCCGCATCTATGACCCCGCACGAACCGCCCGGGTGAACATCAGCACGGCGGATACCGAACGCGCCGCCTTGTGGGAGGGGCCGCAGGCGATGGTGTCGGCGATGGGCGACGCCAATGGTCTGCCCTTGCCCGTGGGTGACGGCTGCTCGCTGCGCCTGCTTCCGGAGCCGCTTGCGATCCGCGTCGTTCAGGCGGGGGCGTGTCAGGGCCACGATTTCGGCGGCGCCTATAGCCGCCTGCCCGATGAAATACTCCAGAGCTATGAACTGGAGCTGCGATGACCCCGGCCTAGTCGCGCAACATCCGGTCAACCCGGCCGGCGAGATCGTCGATCGCGAAAGGCTTGGTCAGCACCTCCATGCCGCGCGCGACATGGCCGTGGTTCAGCACCGCATTTTCGGCATAGCCGGTAATGAACAGCACTTTCAGGCCGGGCCGCATCGTGCGGGCCGCCTCGGCGACCTGGCGGCCGTTGAGCCCGCCGGGCAGGCCGACATCGGTGATCAGCAGGTCGACCTTTCCGGCGGCTTCCAGCAGCGCCAGGCCGGAGCTTCCGTCGCCCGCTTCGATACAGGCATAGCCAAGATCGCCCAAGGCGTCGGTGATCAGCATCCGGACGGTCGGCTCGTCATCGATCACCAGAACCGTCTGGCCGGCATGGGCCGGCACGGCCGGTGCGATATGGCGCCCCTCGCGCTCCTCAGCCTCGCCGAAGTGACGTGGCAGATAGATGCATACCATCGTCCCCTGGCCGACTTCCGAATAGATGCGGACATGGCCGTGAGACTGCCGCGCGAAGCCGTAGACCATCGACAGGCCGAGGCCGGTGCCCTCGCCGATCGGCTTGGTGGTGAAGAAGGGGTCGAACACGCGGTCGAGAATGTCCTTTTCGATGCCCGTGCCGGTATCGCTGACGCATATCGTGACATATTGGCCGGGCTCGAGGCCGCGCTCCTGCGCGGTGCGGTCGTCCAGCCATTTGTTTCCGGTCTCGATCGTGATGCGACCGCCGTGGGGCATGGCGTCACGGGCATTGATGCATAGATTGAGGATCGCGTTTTCGAGCTGGTTGGCATCGACCAGGCTGGGCCATAGCCCCGCCGCGGCGATCGTCTCGACATCGATCGCGGGGCCAACCGTACGGTGTACCAGTTCGACCAGATCCGGCAGCAGCCCGTTGATGACGATGGGTTTTGGGGCCAGCGTCTGCCGCCGGGCAAAGGCCAGCAGCCGGTGGGTCAAGGAAGCGGCGCGACGGGCAGCGCCCTGGCCGGCGATCAGATATTTTTCGATTTCGGCGCTGCGGCCTTGCGCCAGCCGAACGCCGATCATTTCATAGGCACCGGAAATACCTGCCAGCAAGTTGTTGAAATCATGCGCCAGTCCGCCGGTAAGCTGGCCGACGGCTTCCATCTTCTGGGCCTGGCGCAGGGCGTCCTCGGTCTCGCGCAGCCGCGCCTGCTCGCGCAGCCGTTCGGTGACGTCATAGACGAACTGATAGGCGCCAATCTGGCGGCCATCGGCTTCGCGCAGCACGCCGAAGCGCATCTCATATTGACGCTGGTCGCGCTCGGGGTCTCCAAAAGGGGCCACCTCGACGAATTCCTCGCCGTCGATGGCGCGCTGCCATACGGCACGCATCGCCTCCTGGGCGTCGGGCTTCCCTGCCAGCACATCGATCATATTATCGCCGACCTGCGGACGGATGCCGTAGATGCGCTCGAACTCGTCGGCCGAGGCCTTGTTGACCGCCATCCAGTTGAACGCCATGTCCGATACCTGGATGAAGGCGTTCGTTCCCTCGACGATGTCGGCGAGTATCCGGCGTTCGGCGAGCGCCGCGGCGACCCGCGCTTCCAATGTGCGGTTGAGTTCCTTCAACTCGATTTCGGCTGCGCGTCGCGCGGTTATGTCCTGGAACAGCACCGCCACATGTTTCTTTTCGGGTGGATCGAGCCGGAACGCCGAAAGGCTGAGATGCCGGCCGGTCGCCACCAGTTCCTGTTCGAAGCGGATCGGCTCGCCGGTACGCAGCACCGCGCCATAGCGCTCGAGCCAGCCTTCCGCTTCCTCGCCGACGATCTCGCGCAGCCGCTTGCCGACAACATTGGGGATGCCGGCATTGGCGGCATAAGCGGCATTGGCCTGGATATGGACATAGTCGCTGAGCGGGCCATGCGGGCCATCGATGAATTCGATGACGCAGAAGCCTTCGTCCATCGTGTCGAACAAGGCGCGGTAGTGCCGCTCGCTTTCATCCGCCGCCTGCCGCCGCTTGACCGAGCCCGTCACGTCGCGGACGAGGAAGCAGGTGCCGGCGATGTCGCCACGGTCGTCGCGAATGGGTGAGGCGGAAAAATTGACCCAGCGCTGGCTGTCTCCAGACTCCCCCGGCAGGATGAAGGGCTCCGCCTCCTTCACCAGCGACTGACCGGACAGCATGTGATCGAGGGGCATATGGGCGGAAATTTCAGGGAATGCCTGGTCGACCGGCAGGCCCAGCGCCGCGGGGTGGCGCGACCCCAGCAGCGCGCGGGCATGATCGTTATAGACGATCGCGCGCCGCGCGCGCCAGGCGATGATCACGGCCAGCGGCGCGCCGAGCGCCATCGACACATTGGCACGCAGTTCAGCCGGCCATAAGGCCGGCGGCCCCAGCGGCGATGCCGACCAGTCGGCCTGTGCGATCGTCGCACCCATGGCGCCGCCGCCACGCAGAAAGGCCCAGGCGTCCGCACGCCCGTCAGCGCCACTGCCGTCTGTGCTCTGCTCGATTCCCGCCATTGAACCCCCTGTTTGGCGCCAACGCATCAAAACTGATTTGGATCAACGATGGGAAAGGACGGGAGCTTTTTTTCTGCGCCGATCGATCGGGCGGTGGCGTTTCGACGAACGCCTTGCCCGATCGACCATCATCATGTCGTACCGTTGAGTGCAACGACGCGACGGTCCACGATCCCCCACTTTCAAGGGAGACCGTCGATGCGCTTCACAAGAACGATGATCACCGCGCTGGCCGGCGCCGCGCTGCTGGCCGGCACGGCGCCCCTGTCTGCGGCTGTGCCCGCCTGGCTGGGCAAGGCGGTGTCCGCGCCCGATCGCCCGGCTGCCGCCGCCGCGCTCGATGCAGGGCGCAAGCCTGCGGAGGTGCTCGCCTTTCTGGGGCTGAAGCCCGGCATGGCTGCGGCCGACATCATGACCGGATCGGGCTATTGGGCCGAGATATTGGCGAACGCCGTCGGGCCCCGGGGCAAAGTCACCGCTTTCGAGCCGGCGCAATTCTACAACGATCCCGACGAACAGAAGATATGGAAGGCGTTTGCCGAGCGCCGCCAGGACATTGATTTCGTCCGCTATCCCTTTGAAAGCTGGTCGGCGGGAGGCCGGCAATTCGATTTCGTGATGCTCAGCCTCAACTATCACGATCTCTACTGGGAATCGGCGCAATATGGCATTGCGCGCACAGACCCGCAGGCTTTCCTCACGGCATTGTTCGCCGCGGTGAAGCCGGGCGGGGTGGTCGGCATCATCGACCATGTCGGCGCTGCCGGTGACACCCGTGCGATCGTCGACAAGCTGCACCGCATCGACCCGGCGGTGGTGCAGGCCGATTTCGAGCGCGCCGGTTTCAGGCTGGAGGCGAAGAGCCCGCTGCTCGCCAATCCGGCCGACGATCATGCCAAGCTGGTGTTCGCGCCCGAGATACGCGGCAAGACCGACCGGTTCCTATACCGTTTCCGCAAGCCCCGCTGAGCGGGCAGCAGCCGGTAGGCTCCGGCCTTGTGCGCTGGTTCAGGGCCGTCCGATGGAGGTATAGTCGAAGCCCTGGGCGCGCATTTTGTCTGGCGGGTAGATGTTGCGCAGGTCGACGATGACGGGGGCGTTGAGGAGGCGTTTGACCCGGTCGAGGTCGAGGGCGCGGAACTCGTTCCATTCGGTGACGAGGACGAGGGCGT
>CAZJXG010000041.1:0-23957 GCA_964549965.1 uncultured Sphingomonas sp.
GGGCATCGGCGAGGCGACCGCCAGCCCCTGCGCATTGGCGAGGCCGCCCCGGAGCTTCGCCGATCCGGTGAGGGTCAGCCGATCGCTGCCGCCGCCGAAATCCATGTCGCCCGTATAGGTGGCGGTGCCGCCGAGCGTGACGATGTCGTTGCCGGCGCCGAAGATCGCCTTGCCGGCATAGGCCGCGTCGCCCGACAGCAGCAGCTGGTTGGCGCCCGCGCCGAAGCTGGTATCGCCGGTCATCGTGCCGTCGGCGATATCGAACACATCGTTGCCGGCGCCGAAGCGGACGTCGCCGGTGATCGAGGGGGCGGCGACCCCGCTCGCCACGACGGTCTGGCCGACGCGTGCGCCGGTGCCGTTCGCGCCCAGGTCGATCGCGACATTGCGGCCCGCCGACGCGCCGGTGGCCGAGATGGTGCCGCTGTTGGTGATGAGATCGACCTCGCCCGAGCGGTCGAGGATCGCGGTGGCGCTGGCGCCGTTGGCGGACGCGGTGCCGCCCGCGGTCGCCCTGATCGCGCCGCTGTTCTGGATCTCGAACAGGGCGGCGCCCTGATCGACCTGCACCGCGACCGAGCTGGCATTCGCGGCGTTGGTGCCGGTTGCCGCGATCGTGCCGGAATTCTTCAGCTGCGGGACGGTGGCGCCGCTGCCGATGCGCAGTGCGGTGGCGCTGGCGCCGGTCGCGCTGACGCTGCCCTTGACGGTCGCGCCGCCCGCGACCGTGACCGCCTGGCCCAGCCCGCCGATCACGACGCCGTTGCCGTTGATCCCCGGATAGGCGCCGACGCCCGCGATCGCGCCTTCGATGACCAGGCCATGGCCGTCGCCATTGCCCGATACCGCGCCGATCGCGACCGTGCGGGTCGCCGAGCCGATCTCGACCGCCGGCGCGGCGCCGACCGAGGTGATCGAGGCCGATCCCTCCTTGGCATCCTCGATGCCGTCCTTGTCCTCGTCATTGTCGGTGGTGCTGTTGTCCTTCGGCGGGACCGCGAAGACGATGCCGCCCGCGACATTGCCGGCGACGCGGACGGCGGGGCCGCCCTGCAGCAGATCGTCGGCGTCGAGCTTGCTGGTGTCGGCGGGCGGGGTCACGTTGCGATAGCCGGTCGTCGAAACCGCGCCCTGCACGACCAGAGCGCCGCCGATATTGCCCTCCACCGAAACGCCGATCGCGCCCTGGCCGGTGGCGACGGTCGATCCGGCGATGCGCACCGCGGTTGAATATTGCCCGACGACGGGGGGCTGGACGCCGCCGGTCACATCGCCGATGCGGATACCGACCGAACGGTCGCCGGTCACGACGATTGTGCCGTCGTGGATCAGCTTGCCGTCGAGCGGGCCGCCCAGCTGGATGGCGGCGGAATCCTTGCCCTCTACCGTGATCGCGCCGCTGTTGGTGACGTCGCCGATGAAGGCGCCCATCGTGCGGATGCCATAGCGGCCGGTGCCGGCCGCGAGCGGGCCGTCGAGATCGCCGTCCTTGTCGGCGTCGGCGGGCGCATAGGTCTCATCGACGACGATCTTGCCGCCCGACGCGTTGGTGATGCCGCCGGAGCGGCCCGCCTCGGCCCGGATGCCGATCGCATTGTCCTGGTTGCCGATCAGGATCGAGCCTTCGTTGATGACCCGGTTATTGCTGTCGATCGTCACCGCGGCGCCGGCGACGGTCGGCTCGACCGATCCGGTCGAGGTGATCCGGATGTCGTCCGCGGCGCCGGTCTTGATCGTCGCGGTGCGGATCGCGGCGGTGCGCTTGTCGGTGACGGTGGTCTCGGCCTGCGCCGGCACGATGGCGATCGCGGCGAGGCAGGTGGATGCAAGCAGATGACGCATCGAAGAGTATGTCCCTTTCTGTCGCGGAGCGGGGGGCTTCCGCATGGAGGAGAGACGGGGCCATTCTTTGATGGCCTTGGATTTTTGCGACAAATTGTTAAAAATTGGTACATTATGAAATATTATTCAAAAAATACAGATAGATATTATCATCCATCAGACTAGAAGGAGAACCAAATAGGTGAATATGGTGGGGTCTGGCGCAGACGCGCGTAAGCACGGTGCGGATCGGCAATCCTCCAAAAGCCGACCCGCACCACACCAAAATCTCCCGCAAAGACGGGGAGATAGGAAAATTTTGGGGATGGGAGGAGGCTGCCTGGGCTTCTAGACCGCCTGCTATCCCCCCATCCCCAAGCCCTCCGTGGGAGAGGGATAGGAATGAACCTGGAGCCGACCCCGGGCTGCCGCGAAGCGGCGGGCCTGGACGGTCGCGGAGAACGGGTCTCCCTGCTCACAGGACAAGACGGAGCCGTTTGCCGGCAACCTTGAAGTTTTTTCCGCCCGCGCCCTTTCGCTGTGGCCGAAAGCCTCGCCGCCCCGCCAGTGCTTCAGAAGCTGCGATCGAATCCCAGGCGGATCGTGCGCGGGCGCAGCGGCGTGATCTGCCCCCCGCCGGTAGCCGAAAAGGGGGTGCCGAGCGCAAAGCGGTTGCCGATCGAATCGATCAGGTTGGTGATGCCGAGCGTGACGCCCATATCGGGCCGGCCGATCCGGGCGGTGAGCGAGGTATCGAAATAATCGCCCTGCAGGTCGCCGAGAATGGGACCGATCCCGAGACGCGACTTGCCGACATAGCGTGCCCAGCCGCTGATCCTGAGCTCGCGTGTTTCGCCTACCGGCAGGCGATAGTCGGCGCCGATCCGGGACGTGAAGCGCGCGACATTGGGGATGCGGCTCTGCCCCCCGGTCCGCGCGCCGGTTTCGGCGTTGACGGGCGGTGCGTCGAGCGCCGCCAGCAGGTTTGCCGAAGGGTCCACCACACGGCTGTCGTTGAAGGTGGTGGCGGCGTTCAGGCTGAGCCCCCGGGCGGGGCGCACACCCATTTCGAAGCTGAGCGAATAGATGCGCCCGTCGCCGATATTGTCGGTGCTCGGCAGTCCGGAATTATCGATGAAGTCGGCCTGGATATTTGTCCACCGCGTGTGGGACAGGCTGAGCGACGCATCGAAGATGTCGCGCCCGCGCTCGCCGTACCGCAAGCCGGTTTCCATCGTCCTTACCCGATCGTTGCGGAAGCGCCGGACATAGCTGCTCTCGATCGCCAGTCCGCCGGGGCGGAAACCTTCCTGGTAGCGGGCATAGACGGTCAGCCCCCGGATCGGCATCGCCGAGACCGAGGCGGACGGCAGGAAGCGCTTCTCGGTTCGCCCGGCGATGATTTCCGCGCGGGCCTGTTCGATCAGCGCCGCGAGCTTGGGATTGACATCGTTGCCCAGCGGCGTCGGGTCTTCGGCGCCGCCCGTCAGCCTCGACCTGGTATATCGCGCGCCGCCGGTCACGATCAGGCCGCGCAGCGGCGAAACGCTCGCTTCGGCGAAGATGGTCGATTCCCGGACGCGGTTGATGACGCCGGGCACGGAGACGACCGCGCCGACCACCCCGAAGGCGCGATCGATATTGGTCTTGTTGCGGGTATGGCTGAAGCCCAACACCCAGCCGACGCCATGGCGCATCGGCCGCCACAGCCGGTTCTCGCTGGTGAGCATATGGGTCAGGTTGCGCTGCTTGAACCGTCGGTCCGGGCCGCCGGCCAGGCTGGCATCGTAGCGCTCGTCGAGGCGCTGCCGCGCATAGCCGGTCGATGACATGAACGACATGCCGTCCCAGCTCTTCGCCACCACCAGTTCGCCGAGCGCATAATCGGCATCGAACCCGCCCGGGGTCCGGCTGGAACGCTTCAGCCCGCCCAGGCTGCGATCGGCATATTGGCTGTCGTTGCCGTGATTATTCTGGAAGATGCCGCCGGCATCGATGAGCCAGCGATGACCCAGATCGACCCGTATCGCCGCCCTGCCGCCGGCAATGCGGGTGAGGTTGATATCCTTCTTCCCGCGCCAGACATCGTCGATATAGCCGCCCTCATTGATACCGTAGCCCACGGCCCGCACGGCGATCCGGTCGCTGATCACCGGCAGGTTGATCATTCCCCCGATATCCCCCGAGGGATTGCCATGCTGCGTCGCGGACAGGCCCGCCGACACCGACCCCTCGATATCGGCCAGATCGGGCGGGTTGCGGATGACGCGGATGATGCCGCCCAGCGAGCCGGCACCGTAGAGCGTGCCCTGCGGCCCTTCGAGGATTTCGACCGACTGGATGTCGTACAGCCGCAGATCGGGATCGGGCGCATTATAGGTCAGCCGCATGTCGCCCCAATATTGGCCCACCGTGGCCTGGGTCGGTCCGGTGAAACTGGAATCGGCGATACCGCGAATGAACAGCTTGTTGCGTCCCGCGCCGAGATGGGTGGACGACAGGCTGGCGACGCGGGCGAGGATCGACTCGGTCCCCTGTTCCCCGCCGAAGCCGAGATCGGCGCCATTGAGCATCGACACGGAACCGGCGAAGTCCCGCAGCCGCGTCTCCCGCTTCGAGGCGGTGACGACGATGGTCGGTTCCTCGCCCTCCACCACCGGCACGGGAAGCGCGGCGCGCCGCTGGGGTTCGATCGGCGCGGCGGTGATCCGGAAGCTGTTGGTGCCGAGCGGCACGATCCGCGCGCGGCTGCCCCGCAGCAGGCGGCGGAGGGCCTGGCTGGCATCCATCCGGCCCTTGAGCGAGGCTACCCGCATCGCCCAGATCGATCCGTCGGTCACGCTCACGCTGGCGCCGGTCTGCTCGGCGAGTGCCGCCACCGCATCGCCCAGTCGTCCGGCAGGGAGATCGAGCGCGCTCACTTCCGCCGCCCGAGATGGAGCAGCCAGGCTGATCAGGGCAATGGCAGCGAAGGTGAGCGGACGGTTCACTGCGTGCGGGGAGCCAATATCCATGTTTCGCCGTAGCGCCGAACGTCGACATCGAGCAACGGTGCAAGGCGAACGATATCGTCGCCGTCGCCCAAGCTCAATACACCACGGAAGCGCCGCTCCGCCACCTGTGGCGCGGCGCGCACCGGCTGGCCGGTCCAGCGGGCAAGATCGGCGGCCACCTCCGTCATGGTCTGGCCGTCATAAATCAGCCGGCCCTCGCGCCAGCTGGCCACCGATGCGGGCGTGACCGCGACGAGCTGAAGATCGCCCTCGCCGTCAACCGCGCGGAGCCCTCGTCCCGCATCGAGACGGACGGCCTCATTGTCGGGATTGTAGACGACCGCGCCCTCGGCGACCTGCACGGCGGTGGTCCTGCCCTCGCGCAGCACGTTGAAGCGGGTGCCGACATCGATGAGGGTCGCGTCGGCGACGGCCACCTTGAACGGTGCCGCCTCGTCATGGATCACGTCGAACAGCGCCTCGCCGCGTTCGAGCGTTGCGTGGCGCGGGTCTTTCCGATCGAGAATGATCCGGGTGCCGCCGTTGAGCGCGATCCGGCTGCCGTCTTCCAGGGTGACGGTGCGGCGGACGCCGGGGGCGGTCTCGATCGGGTAGAAGGCCGGCTGGCGCTCGATCATGCCGAAGCCGATCAGCCCGGCCACCGAGGCGGCGACCGCTCCGCCAAACCAGGTTCGGCGGGTGATGGGACGCCGCAATGGCGAGGCGTGGATCAAGGGCCTGGGTGCCGGCGCGCGCACCAGCAGATCGCCCATATCCGCGTCGGCCACCGCCAGACGCTGATAGGCTTCGGCATGCGCCGCATCGGCGGCGAGCCATGCCTCGAACGATTCCCAGCCGTCGAAGGCGGGATCGCGCAGGCGGATCACCCAGTCGAGTGCCGCGTCTTCCATATCGTGCCAGTCCTCAGCCATGCCATTGGCTCCCCAACAGGCAGACGGAGTCGATTGGACTATACCTCATCCAATCTCTCCTTCAGGTCGATCATGGCCCGATAGGCACGGCGCAGATCGGCCTCCACCGTGCTGATGCTGACCCCGAATTCGGCGGCGATGTCGCGCTGGCCGACCCCGTCGAGGCGGTGACGGCGGAAGATGGCGGCAGGCCGCTCGCCAAGCTGGTCGAGCGCGGCCTGCGCGATGCGGAGCTGCTCGCGCGCGATCAGCTGGCGTTCGCTCGACGGTTCGTCGGAGGTGCCGGGAATGGTGGTGGCGGCCTCGGTCCAGTCCCGGTCGCGCCGGATTGCCTGCTGCTGCGATCGATAGCGATCGAGCATCAGGTTGTTCGCCGCGCGATACAGATAGGAGAGCGGCTGTGCGACCGGCCCGCTCGGCGCCGCAGACAGCTTGATCCACAGCTCCTGCAGCAGATCCTCGGCCGCCTCGCCCGCGCCATGCGCACGCAGGAAGCCGAGCAGCCGGTCCCGGTTCGACAGGAAGACGGCCTCCAGGCCGGTGCTGCTCATCTCTCTCCGCCCACTCGCCTTGTACGGATTTCCCTAGCGTCCGGGCTCTACACGGTGGTTGCCCTGTGCGCCAACCACTTCATACAGCCCCGATCTGCCATTGCTCCAGACGGTTACGAGACCGAAATGCCTTGGCGCCGCCAGCCGGTGTCCGATGATCCAGACATGGCTGAAAGCCGGACGGGGAAAGGTGGCCAGCGCATGCGACAGGCTGTGCCCCTGTTCGTCACAGCCATCGGGATAAACGAGCTGGCTCGGATCGGTCTGGAACGGTGCCGCCCGGCTGTAGCGCACGCCGATATATTGCTGGCCCGGGATCGCCCATTGCTCATTGGCGAACGCGTCGCGGACCAGGATCGCATGGCCGGCCAGATGTTCGGGCCGGATATCGGACCAGGGGGTGAGGCAGGGCCTGGCCACCAGCGACAGCAGCGCCGTACCGCGCGGAATGGCGGGCAGGGCCGCAAGTTCGGCGCGCTGCTCCCCGGCGCGCAGCATGAAGCTGATCGTCGTCGCGGCGGTGCGCGTGACGAAGAAGGCGAGGCCGGCGAGCGCGATAAGGCTGGCCAGCCGTGCGGCGGCGGGCGGACGGATCGACAGCAGTGCCAAGATCCAGATAGCGGGCATCATCCGCATGTCGACATAGGAGCCGCCCAGCAACAGCCGGGGCAGGAGCAGAAAGCCCGCGATACAGGCGAGCGCCGCCCAGCCGAGCTCCGCCGAGAAGCCAATCCGCCGGTCGCGCGCCGCGACATATATCAGCATCAGCGGCGCCAGCAGCGCGGCGACATCGAACCATTGCCAGCGATCACGCAGGGTGGACAGCAGCCACAGGAATTTGGCGCCCATGTTGAACCAGTCGCCGGTCTCGCTGGCCCGCCCGCCCGATGTCCGGTTGAACAGCATCAGCAGCACGGGCAGGGCCAGCGGCAGGCAGGCCCCCACCGCGCCGCCGATCGCCCGACCCCAGCTCTGCCCCTTCATCCGCAGCCGGGCCAGTTCCGACCCGAGCGCCATCAGCCCGAACATGCCCCAGCCGGCGCTGTGCGCGGTCCACAGGATCAGGCCGATCGGCGCGAACAGCAGGGCGCGCAGGCCGGTGCGCCCGGTTCGCGCCAGCCGCAGCCATAGCGCGAGCGCGGCGAGCGCCAGCGCCTGCGCCAGCGCGAAATTGACGAAACCCATCTGGAAGGGCCAGCCATAGGCGAAGGGCAGCGCGAACAGCGCGGCCGGTGCGATCCGGCCATGCACCTCGCGCGATAGCCACAGCATCGCCGCCCCGGTCAGCAGCATGATCAGCACCGCGATCAGCTTTGCCGCCGCGACCGGCCCGACCAGCGGGATCAGCGGCAGCGCGATCAGATCGGTACCGAGATTGCCCATCCATCCCCATTGGATGCGATAATAAAGGTGGAGCGGGGAGGCCGGACCGGCGTTGGCGATATGCCAGCGGGCGACATGGCCGGGCAGATCGGTGAGCGGCGGCAGGCCTGGCTGCAGCAAGGGCAGGATCGAGGCGAGCAGGATCGCCGCGAGCACCGCCGGCCGTTGCCACCAGGCGATGGGCGGCGCGGCGTTCATCGTTCCACCCGCTCGTAAAGCTGCCAAGCCTGGCCCGACAATCCGTATATGTCGCCGCCCGCGATCGGCTGGAACGCGGCGCCGCAGCGCAGGGCCGCGAGCGGGAAGGGGGCGGTGCCGTTACCGGCCAGGAAAATGAAGCGCGTGTCGGCGCAGCCGTCGGTCACGGTCAACGGGTAGGCGCGCTGCGCCGCCGCCGCTTCGAGCACCGCGCTGTCGCGGGCGGCCTCCACCATCACCGATCCGCCGCCGGGTGCGGCCAGGCTGATCGCATCGATGGCGGCGCCGGGATCGCCGCGCCGGTTGGCGATCAGCCCGATGTCGAGGGTCAGGCTGCCGATCATGATCCAGGCGAACAGCAGGCGCGCGGCACGCCCCCGCACCGCCGCCATTTCGGCGATCAGCAGCAGCAGCGCGACGGCGCTCAGCAGATAGTAGCGCGGGAAGGCGCTGTTGTCGGCTTCGAGCAGGGCGACGAGCAGCGGCAGGCCGAGGATGGCGAGGAGATGGAAGCCGATCCGTTCGCGCAACAGCGGCGCGCGGCGCAGCAGGAAGGGCAGGAAGAGAAAGAGCAGGAGCCAGGGGCCGATCAGCAGCGGCGGCCAGCCGATCGTCCAGCCGACCATATGATCGAGGGCGTCGACGAAGGCGGGCCAGGAAAAAGGCGCGATACTGCCCATGCGAAAGCCGTCGGGGCTGGCGGCGGCGCCCGCCGCGACGAGCAGCAACACCGCGATCACCGCCGCCACCGCGCGGCCCATCAGCCGGAGCGTGGCCAGCGCCGCGGCGCGAGGGCCGATGCGGCGGCTCTGTTCGATCGCGACCCAGCCGGTGAGCGCGGCGACGCCGAACAGCATCGAGGCGTGGGCGAGCATGCCGATCAGCGCGGCGATGCCGATCAGCACCGGCGCATGCGCGACGGGCGCGCCGAACAGCTCGCGGTCGACGATGCGGATCGCGCAGAGCAGCGCGAGCAGCATCGGCGCATAGCCGCGCGCCTCCGAGCCATAGGTGACGAGGATCGGCGCGACCGCGAACAGCAGCGCCGCGAACGCCGCCCCCCGCAGCCCGCGCCGCGCGCCGATCAGCCCGGCGACCATGACGCTTGCGGTGCCGCAGGCGATCGACAGCGCGCGGCCGAGGATCGGCGGCGATCCCCAGCCGACCAGCTGCAGCCACAGCGTGTTGAGAAAATGATTATTGTCGTGGTTGATCGCGAAGAACACGTCGCCCGGAATCGCCGCTTCGCGGGCGAAGACGGCGGACCAGGCCTCGTCGAGCCAATAGTCGCCCTGTGCCGCGGCGATCCGCAGTACCAGCCCGATCGTGGCGGCCATCGCCAATATCGCCCACAGCCTGCGGGGCAGTCGCGGATCGCGCGGAAAGGGAAGTTCGGACATCGCCGGATCGCTTCTACCGTCTCCGCGCGGTTGCGCCAGTCACGACCTCCGCGGTTCCGGCAGGGCGCGCTGATGTGCTATGCTGCCGGCTTCGGAGATGCTGGGGGCGATCATCGTGGCGGATGAGCATGACGGCTTGAGCAAGCGAAACCGTCCGCCGCTGGCCGCGGCCGGGCCGGGCCTGATCTGGGCGTTCGACCTGGGCGGCGGTCGCGCCCGGCCGATCGAGGTTTGCGACGGCGAGACGACCGGCTTTCGCTGGCTGCATCTGAGCCTGGCCCATCACGGGACGGAGACCTGGATCAACCGGCTTAGCAGCTTGCCGGAAGATGTGCGCGAAATGCTGGTCGCCAATGACAGCCACCAACGCGCGTTGGTCGACAGCGGTGTCGTCGGTTGCGTGATCCATGATTTCGAACGGGATTTCGAACGCAGCGATCTGTCTCAGGTGGGGGTGCTGCGCTTCGCGCTGACCGCGGACATGATGATCACGGTCCGCCTCCATCCGATCCGGTCGGCCGATGCCATCCGGCAGGCGCTGGATCGGGGCAACGGCATCGATGCGCCGGCCGATGCGCTCGACCTGCTGATCGGAACCGTCGCGGAGAGCATCTCCATCGCGGTGCGCGATCTTGGCCTGGAGGTGCAGCGCGCCGAGGATGCCTTTCTCGACGGCCGCGATTCCCCGACGGCGCGCGGCCTGGTGGGGCTCCGTCGCCGGCTGGCAATGGCCAACCGGATGCTCGACGGAATGCGCGCCGTGTTTCGCCGCCTGGAAGGCGACGAGGACCTTCCCGAGACGATGGTGGCCACGGTCGAACGGCTGAACCAGCGAATCCAGGCGCTTGGTGCCGATGCGCTGGGGGTGCAGCGACAGATTCTCCAGCTTCGCGAAGAGATCGATATATCGGTCGATCAGCGGACCAACCAGAATCTCTATGTCCTGTCGATCATGACCGCATTGATGCTGCCCGCGACCTTCGTCACCGGGCTGTTCGGCATGAACACGGGGGGCATGCCCTGGGCGCAGGCATCGCACGGCACGCTGCTCGCGGCGCTGCTTGCGTTCGGTACGGCGGGCGCGACCTATCTATTCCTTCGCTGGATGGGCTTCATGCGGCGATAGCCGGCGCCGGCTTCGTCCCGCCTGACGGCCAGACGGACGGGGCGGATCATCCAGAATGGACGAAAAGCAGCGATTGTCTAGTGCCCGCGACATGCTTAACAGGCAGGATGGGTGGGGCTGGCGCTAGGGGAGAATCATGCGCGGCGATATTCTGAGCTACGAAGCCGACGGCCTCGTCATGGAGAGCCATCTCTATGTCGACGACAGCCGCGCGGATTCGCGCCCCGGCGTGCTCGTTTTCCCCGAAGCCTTCGGCCTGGGCGACCATGCCAAGGGCAAGGCCAGGAAACTGGCCGAACTCGGCTATGCGGCCCTTGCCTGTGATCTTCATGGCCAGGGCCGGATCATGACCGACCGCGATGCGATGATGGCCGAGCTGGGCGCCCTGTTCGAGGCGCCCGAGCGGGTTCGGGCACGGGCGAAGGGCGGGCTCGATGCGCTGCTGGCGCAGCCGGGGGTGGATGCGGCGCGGATCGCCTCGATCGGTTTCTGCTTTGGTGGCACCATGTCGCTGGAACTGGCGCGGGACGGCAATCCGATCGCCGCCGTCGTCGGTTTCCACAGCGGGCTGCGGACCAAGCGGCCCGAGGACGCCGCGAATATCCGGGCGAAGATCCTGGTGCTGCTGGGCGCCGACGATCCCGGCATTCCGCCCGAGATGCGCGCCGGTTTCGAGGCGGAGATGCGGGCCGCCGGTGTCGACTGGCGGATGCACCTCTATGGCGGCGTCGTTCACAGCTATACCAACCCCGATGCGGATGCGATGGGCATGCCCGAATTCGCTCGCTATGACGCCGCCGCCGATCGGCGCTCCTGGGCGGAGATGCTGGCATTCTTCGACGAAATCTTTGAGAAGGCCGCCTGATCGCCATGGCCGATGCCTTCAACGGATCTGCGGCGCGGCTGCGGCGGGAAGCGGCCAAAGCCCGGCTCCTGGCCCATAATGCGGACGATCAGGCCGAGCGGGACCGCCTGACCGCGATGGCCGCGATGTTCGACCGCGAGGCGCAGGCGATCGACGAGGCCCTGCGCCCGCACTAGCCCCAGCGGCGTTTGGCGATAGCCTTCAGGCGATTTTCCGAGTAGATCGACCCGCAGGGGGCCGATGATCCGGTAATGTTGCTGCGTTGCGAGCCGATGTCTTGGTGATGGAGCGTCTCCGGCGCCTTGGCGCGCTCGTCTCCAGCGAGCGGCACGAAGCGTTCGTGCCGCAGATCATCATCCGCTCGGTCCTGATCGTCCTGCTGATGGCGGCGTTGCTCGCCGGCTTCATGCTGGTCGCCGCGCGCAAGGCCGACGAGCTGTCGATCGCGCGCCAGCAGAAGCTGATCGCGACGGTGCTGGAGCAGAATTTCCGGTCGATCGCCCATGATCAGGAGGCCGCGACGGTCTGGGACGACAGCGTCGACGAGCTGCGCAAGCGACCGATCGACCTCCGATGGCTCGACGACAATCTCGGCATCTGGTTCCACAGCTATTACGGCCATGACGAGATCATGATCGTCGATCCGAGCGATCGGCTGGTCTATGCGATGCGGGAGGGCCGGCGCGCCGATATCGCCGGCGCCGCACGGCTCGTCCGGATCACCGCCCAGCCCCTGCTGACCGAGCTGCGCGTCCGCATGCGCAACGGCCTGCCCGTCCGCCGCGCCAGCGCGGTACTGACACCGGGGGCGATCGATCTGGGCATGATCAACGGCCATCCCGCCATCGTCAGCGCCAAGCCGATCGTTTCCGATACCGGCGAGCGCCCGCAGCAGCCGGGCAGCGAATATATCCATGTCAGCATCCGCTATCTCGATGGCAGTTTCATCTCGGATATCGCCGGCCGCTATGAGCTGGGCGGGGGACGCTTCGTAGCGAAGCTGCCCGCCGATCCGGGGTTGAGCCGCGTTGCGCTGCGCACGCGCAGCGGTTCGCTGCTCGGCTATTTCGTCTGGGAGCCCTTCCTGCCGGGCACGGCGATGCTGGGCCAGGTCGCCCCCGCGCTGGGAGCATCGCTCATCATCGTGTTCGCGATCGTCACATGGCTGCTGCGCCGTATCCGGTTCAGCACCATCCAGCTCAGCGCCGCCACGTCGCGCGCCCAGCATCTGGCCGACCATGACCCGCTGACCAGCCTCGCCAACCGCGCGCTGTTCGACAAGCGGCTCGGCATCGAGCTGGCGCGGGTCGCGGAGGGCGGCCGATCGCTGGCGCTGCTCTATGTCGATCTCGATCACTTCAAGAACGTCAACGATCATTTCGGCCATCCGACCGGCGACCAGCTGATCTGCGCGCTGTCCCGCATCCTTTCGGATATCGCGCCCGATGACGTGGTCGCCCGGCTGGGCGGCGACGAGTTCGCGATCCTTCATTTCGGAGATCCGGCGGCGACATCGGCCGAGACGCTGGCCCGCGGCATCCATCGCGCGCTGGCCCGCCCGATCGACCTGGGCGACGGCGAGGTGCTGATCGGTGCGAGCATCGGCATCGCGGTGGCGCCGCGGGATGCGGGCAGCCCGGTCGATCTGGTGCGGGCCGCCGACATCGCGCTGTACGAAGCCAAGCGCGGCGGGCGCCGCCGCCATGCCTTCTACACCGCCGCGATGGGAGAGCGGGTCCGCGACCGCAACGGGATCGAGGCCGATCTGCGCGAGGCCATGCGCACCGGCGAAGGGCTGGATATCGTCTACCAGCCCTATTTCGCGGCACGAACGGGCGCGCTGATCGGCGCGGAGGCGCTGATCCGGTGGCAGCACGCGGGTCGCGGGACGATGCTGCCCGATCAGTTCATCCCGATCGCCGAGGAATGCGGGCTGATCGAAACGCTCAACGAATGGGTGCTGGAGCAGGCCTGCCTGGCCGCGACGCGCTGGCCGACGGGAACGATCTCGGTCAACCTGTCGGCGGTGCAGCTTCGCAACGCGGCGCTTGCCGAGCGGGTGTTCTCGATCCTGAAGCGCACGCGGCTTTCACCCGCCCGGCTCGAGCTGGAGATCACCGAGACCAGCTTCCTCGACAGCAGCGAGAAATGCCGCAGCAGCCTCGGCTGGCTGCGCGATGTCGGGGTACGGATCGCGCTGGACGATTTCGGCACCGGCTATTCCTCGTTCAAGCATCTCGCCGGGCTGGAGGTCGATCGGGTCAAGATCGACCAGAGCTTCGTGTCGACGATCCAGCCGGGCAAGCCCGGCAGCCCGGTGATCCAGGCGATTGTCGGCCTGGCCCGGCTCAGCGGGCTGGAGACCACCGCCGAGGGAATCGAGACCGAGCAGCAGCGGCTGTTCCTGACCAGCATCGGCTGCGCCGCGCTGCAGGGCTTTCTGCTGGCGAGGCCGCTCGACATGGCCGACATCGAGGCACGCTTCCTGGCCGCGCAGGCCGGGGTATAGCCGCCGCCTTCCCCGCGCGGGGGCAGGAAATCAGATCAGCAGTTCGACGAAGTCGCCGCGCATGCAGTGGTTCGAACTCATCGCCGAACCATAGCCACCCGCATTGATCAGCGCGATCCGATCGCCTTCGCGCAGCGGCGGCATCGGATGGTCCTCGGCCCAGAGGTCGAGCGCCTCGTTGATGTTGCCAGCGACGGTGATGGCGTGCCAGCGGCTTGGGTCCGGCTCCCGCAGGGTGCAGGCGACAGGCTCGCACGGCAGATCATAATGGGCGGGCTCGGGATGGAGGTTGAAGCCGCCGTCGACCGCGACGAACAGCGTGTCGCGCTTGCGCTCGACCCACACGACCGAGAGCAGCAGCAGCCCGGCATCCTTGACCAGATAGTCGCCCGGCTCGACGGCGACGGTGAGGCCGCGTCCGCCGAAATACCGGGCGATGATCGCCGACCAGCGGGCGAGATCGAGCGGCGGATCGCCGGCGCGATGCGGCAGGCCCAGGCCGCCGCCGATGTTCACCGTCGTCGCCTGCGGAAGATCGGCGAGGAAGCTGGCGGCTTCGCCGACCGCGGCTTCCCAGGCTTCCAGCTGTTGCGACAGATAGCCGCAGCCGACATGGAAATGGATGGTCGAGACGGTCAGTCCATAGCGCGCGGCGAGGCCGAGCGCGTCCGCCCATTGCTCCCGATAGATACCGAATTTGGTGGTGCGTTCGCCGGCATAGGTGAGCCGCGCGCTATCGCCATAGCCGGTGCCGAGGCCGGGATTGACCCGGATGCCGATCGTCCGGCCCGGCGTGCGCTCGCCGATCATCCGGATCTGGGCGAGCGAGTCGCAGTTGATGTGAAGATCGGGCCGGGCGAGCAGCCGATCGAGATCGCGCGGGGCCACGGCCGTACCGGTGAAGCTGATGTCGCCGGGTGCGAAGCCGCAGGCGATCGCCAGATCCATCTCGTCGGGCGAGCAGATGTCGATGCCGATCCCGCCTTCGGCGGCCAGCATGCGGAGCAGCGGGGGGAAGCGGTTGCACTTCATCGCATAATAGAGCCGGTGAGCGCAGCCCGAGGCGGCCAGGGCGGCGCGAAGCCGCGCCGCGTTGGCGCGGATGCGCGCGCCATTGTAGAGGAAAAGCGGACGATCATGCTCCGCCGCCAGCGCCGCGACATCGCGGCCCGCGAAGGTCAGCCTGCCATCGGTGTCGCGCCGCAGGTCATCGCGCGCCCACCATTCAGGCGACATCATGATCCGCGCGCCAGGCCTTGCCCTGGGCATCGGGACCTTCGCCCCGGCCATGAATCCAGCCGCGACAGGCGGCGGCGCCGCAGGTGCAGGCGAACTGGCGGTGGAGGCGGTCCTCCGTCGCGGCATAGTCGATCGTCACGATCTCGCCGGGAGCGATGGCGCGCAAGGCGATCAGCGCGAAACCGGCCATGTCGAGCCGCGCGTTGGGATCGCAGCCATGGCTGAGATAGCCGATATAGCGGGTGCCGCTGATATGCCGCGCGGCATCGACCTGAAGGCTGTGCTGGCAGATCGTCTCGCCCACCACACCCGCGAAGCGATGCATGACCTCGCCCGCCGCGAAGCCCCGCCGCGCACGCACGCCAAGGCCGCGACGCTCGTCGATGCGGAGCACCTCCAGCGCCTCGTCGTCCATGGTCCGTGCCGTTGCCCACTCCGGCGCAGATGTCATCGGCCACCCTTTCGCAAGGTGGCGAAGCTAGCGCGAAACGCTCAGAAAGTCTTGCGGAATGTCAGCATGTTGCGCCCCTGATCATAGGCATAGCGGACATCGTCCATCATCTCCCGGACGAGATGGATGCCGAGCCCGCCGATCGCGCGTTCATCGATGCCCAGGCCGGTGTCGGGGGCAGGACGGGCCAGCGGGTCGAACGGCGGGCCATCGTCCGCGACCACCGCGGTCACGGCGCCGGCGTCGCGGGTGATGGCCAGGTCGATGGTGCCGCCGCCATGATGGGTGATATTGCTGAGCACTTCGTCGAAGGCGATCATCAGCCGCGCGACGTCTGCCGGCGGAACGCCAGCCTGCTCCAGCCAGGCCTCGATCGCCTCGATCAGCCCCGGAAGGTCGGCCTCGGTCGCGCGTTGCCGGCGCGTGAAGCTAGCGGCGGTCATGCTTCACCGTCCGGTCCCATCGCGCCGCCCGGAACTGCTTCAGCGATAATCGTGTGGAAAATGGACATCCACTCCTGATATGCAGCTACGCCGAACAGGCGGCCCGGATCGGATTCTAGACCAGATGGACATCAGCGAAAATAGCCGAGACGGCGCGCTCGTTATTTCGGCGGCCGGCCGGCTCGACAGCAGCACGGCAGGGGCGCTCGAAGCGGTGCTGCCAGCCCGCGTGAAGGAGAACAGCGCGGTGGTGCTGGATCTCGGCAATGTCCCCTATGTCAGTTCGGCGGGCCTGCGCGTCCTGCTGATCGGCGCCAAGGCGGCCAAGGCGGCCGGCCACAGCCTGACGATCACCGGCGTGGCGCCGGCGGTGCGCGAGGTGTTCGATATCAGCGGTTTCTCGAAGATCTTCACGATCGAGCCCGATGTCGAGGCGGCGCTGGCGAAACTGGGCTGAACCTCATCCCCGCCGGATCGGCCGCGCTGCCGCGACGATCCCGGCATCGGGATAGAGAATCGCCAGATCGGCCGTCAGGCTATCGGGATCGAGATCGGGGACATGGCCCAGATAGGCGCCGATCGCGCCGGCCTTGTCCCGTAGCGCGACGGCCATCGGCTGCGGGCCGGTGATAGTCGTCTTCGTCCATTCGGCGCCAAAGGCCTGCGCAGCGATGTCGAGCCGTTTTTCGAAATCTCCGGGTGCGCCCGCCATTACATAATCCCGCACCGCGATGGCCGAGGCCAGGGCTTCGGCCGGGGCGCCGTCCACCATCCCCAGGATGACGGTGCAGCGGCTGTCCTCGATCCGGTGGAGGTGAAAAGCGCCGGCCGCAGCCCCCGGCAGCGAACGGATCGCCAGTTCGATACCGTCGCGGCGTTCCGAGATGTCGGGAAAATGCCGCTCGCGCAGCGCGGCGATGGCGGCGGCGAGATCCGGTTCGCCCCGGTCGTCCAGCCGGGCCAGCTCTGCGGTCACGCTCTTGTCGATCAGGCCGATGGCATCGGCCAGGTCGCGCACCTCGCGGATGCCGAGCGCTTCGCCGGGCACGTCGCCGCCATGCGACGCGATGATCGACCGCGTACGGCGGAACTCGCGCGTCACACGTGTCGCGACCACCAGCCCGAGCAGGATCGCTAGGGCCGCCGAACCAGCGATCAGCGCGGCCGACAGCCGCTTCAGATGGAAGGCGCGCCGGGTGAGCGGCGTCGCATCGATATCCGCGACCGCCACATAACCCCGGCCGGCGGGGGCGCGGGCGGCGATCAGCGGCTGGCGGGCATCATCGTGCCAGTTGCCGATGATGATCGGCCGATCGGGCGCCTTGAGGCTGTATCGGACGATCGCGGGCCGATCGAGCAGGTTGAGAATGCGGCCGTCGGGTGCGGCGAGGTACAGGGTGTCGAGCCCCGGAATCTTCGCGCCGGCGGCGCGGATTGCGGCGAGCCGGGCGGGCCGGGCCAGCTCCGCGACGGGATCATCCATGCCACGGGCGAATTCGGCGACCGTCACCGCCGCGGCGAGCGCTTCGCCCCGCAGGCCCTGCTCCACATCGTCGACCTCCTGCTGGTAGAGCAACAGGCTGTTCGCCGCGGCGAGCAGCAGGAACAGCGGGAGCGCCAGCAGGACGATGATGATCCGCACGCTCATGCGCCGGTCCCCGCATCGTCCATCAGCGACACGATGAACTCGGGAAACTCGCGGGCGATGGTGAAGACATGCGGCTTGGCGATCGCGATCGCCTCCAGCCCTTCGGAGCCGGCCAGATAGTCTTCCTCTACCGCCAGGCCGAACAGCAGCCCCGGCGCATCGAACACCGGCGGCGCGGCCTTCCCGCTGACCCCGACCAGTCCGCCCCCGATCCGCGCGAGCAGTATATCGGCGCTGCTGCCCGCCGCGAAGACGAGCTGGCCCGGGGCAAAGCTGCGAACCGTGGCGCGGGCCAGGATCACCGCAAGCGCGGCGTCGTCCAGCCGGTCGAAGCCGGGCAGCCGGCGCAGCCGTTCGATCATCCGCCGCGTCCGATGACGATGCGGCGCCCATCGTCGCGCACCGCCACGGCCTGTTCGCCATCCGCGAGGGTGAGCAGCGGCCCGCCTTCTTCGATCCGATCGGCAAGAGCCGGATCGGCGATGATCCGCTGCGCGAGCCGGGCGGCGGCGGCGCGGCGGAGCAGCGCCCCGCTGTCGGATGCGGCGCCTTCGAACTGGAGGTGGGGCGCGGCGGCGGCCCTTGCCAGTTCGGCATCGAGGGCGGCGAGGCTGGTGGAGAGCGTGGCGGCCCCGGCGGCGTTCCGCGCGTCGGCGAGCCGGCCCGTCAGGGTCGAGCAGCTGTCCGACAGGGCCAGCTGCAGGCCGGCGATGTCGGCCGGCGCGGGAAAGGGGGCGATCCGGCGGTGGTCGCCGCCGGCGATGCGGAGTGCTTCATGGCGGAGCCGGTCGAGAGGGCGGGCGATCCTGCGCACGATCAGCAGCGTGATAAGCGCGCAGGCCAGCAGCGAGACCATGCCGATCACGACACTGGCGAACAGTGCGTTCTGGGTCGCGACCCGGATCAGCGAGACGTTCACGTCGGCACCGGCCGTCGCCACGATCCGACCGCCGGCATCGCGGACCGGCGCGGCCGCGGTCTTGAGCAGGCCCCATTGATGCTGGAATTCGATCGGCGAGAGGTGGATCACATCCTTGGCCTGGACACGCCTGATCCCGGCCAGCGTCTCGGCGGGAAGGTCGTCTTCCGATCCGATCCGCGAATGTTCTTCGCCTACCGTGGCGTCGAGCACATAGATGATGTCCTGCGATCCGCCGAGGAGCTGGGTGTAGAGATAGGTGATGTCGAGCCCGGCCCGGATGCGCTGCATCGGCAGGACCGCGCGCCGATATTCAGGGCTGCGCTCGGCGATATCGGTGTCGGGTTCGGTGCGCGCGATGGCGATCAGCCGGTCATGATCGGCCGGATCGAGCAGTGCCCCCGTCAATGCGCTGGTGGCGATCAGCTTGCGGTCGAAACCGTCGAGGATTGCGTCGTAGAGCCGGTTATAGGTGAGCAGGCCGAGCCCGATCGCGACAATCGCGATCGCCGGCAGAAAGGCCCGGAGCAGCAGCGCCCGGATGGGGATACCGTCAGGCCGCATAGGCGCGATCGTCCCTGGCCCGGTACATCGCCAGGGCGAGATCGACCTGCCGGACAGCGAGGTCGCGTATGATGTCGGCGGCCAGCCACAGCGGCGGCGCGCCCGCGACGTGCACGGCGACGGCGTCGTCGGCCGGCCGGGTGCCGGTCAGTGCAAGCGCGAGGCGGGTCTGCACCTCAATCGAGGCGGCCGAGAATTGCGGCATGCCGGCTATGCCGTCGATCCTGTCGATCAGCGTGACGGCGGTGCTGCCGGGCAGGCCGAGCAAGGCCGCGATGGTGGATCGGCCCAGCGCATGGAGACCGGGGCGCAGCGCAGGGCGGAGACGCAAGGCCCGCTCTTCGGGGGGGGCAAGGTCGCGGATCGCCTGGGCGGCGGCGATCAGCTCGACCGTGCTGGGGGACGCGAGCCGATCGCCGAGCATGGCGAGCAATTGCTCCGGACGCGGAGCGGTCGCCGGGCGCGCCTCGATCAGCGCCCTGAGCGTCAGGAAGGTCGGCCGGTCGGTGCCATTCTCGATCGCCTCGATCGCATTGGCACGCACCTTGGGATTGTTCGAGTGCAGCGAGACGATCAGCAGATCATAGTCCGGCAGCCGTCCGCCGAGCGCCAGCAGCTCGATCGCGAAATCGGTCGCCTGGGCAATCTGCTGCCGCTGGAGCCGGGCGAGGGTACGGGTGGCGCGGGTCGGCGCGGCCACCGCCTCCAGCGCCTCGGCCAGCGCGAAGCGCGGTTCGGCGCGGCCCAGCTCCTCGCGGACCATATCGTCGAGCCGCCAGGTGAAGATCGGGGCGGAGAGCCGGGCCAGCGCGCGGGCGGCAACCGAGCGGCCGCGATAGGATTGGGCGCCATCGGACATCGCCGCCATCAGGCGGGGGATCGCGATATCGCCCCAGTCGATGATCATATGCTCGATGGCGTGCCGGTCCTGCGGGCTGAGCCCCGCGGCACAGGTCAATATGTCGGGCAGGGCTTCGACGTCGCGGCCCGCGTGGAGCCGGGCGATCAGCCGATCGCGGTCTCCGCCCTGGGCGGTGCGGAGGCGGGCGATCAGATCGGCGGTCGATGGCGCGGGGTCGCCGGCCGCGGCAGGGGCAATCCTGCGACGGGCGCCGAAATCGAGCAGCATCGCCTGCATGTTGCGGGCCATCGCGGTGGGATAGAGCTGGCGCAGCACGATGACGACCAGCAGCAGCATCACCCCGAGGATCACGCCGATGCCCGATAGTTCGCGGATATCGGTTCGCTCGGCGGCATAGAAGAGGAAGCCGCCCGCGACGAAGCTGGCCAGCGGCTCGGCCAGCCCCTCGACGATGGTGCGCACCGGCCGCTTCGTCTCGGACGGGACCGCGTTGAAGAGCAGGTTCTGGTTGTTATATTCGATCGAGGTCAGGATGCCGTGATAGGCGAAGAAGGCGGCGAGAGCGCCTTCGAACGAGCCGGTCACGAACAGGATGCCGAAGGCGGTGAAATAGGCCAGCGGCATGATCAGCGCGACGTTGCGCACGCCGACCCGGCCGACCAGCCGGGTGAAGACGAACAGGCAGACGAAGACGTTGAAGATGTTCGCCGCCGCGTAGAGCCGGCCGAGCAGGCTCGCCAGTTCCGCTTCGCTGCGGCCCTGCTGGAAGACGCTCGAATATTGGAACTCGGCAAGATTGGTCATCAACAGGGTGACGAACAGGGTGAAGGTGAGGATCAGCGTGTAGCGCGAGGTACGAAAGGTCTTCACCACCTGGCGGATCTGGCCGGCGACATTGCCGCCACCGCTTTCGTCGACCTCGCTGTCCGCGATCCGCGCCCAGCGCCGCCGGACCAGCAGCGCGACCGGCAGGGTGACGACCGCGATCCCCGCCCAGATCAGGAAGAAGCCGCGCAGCGAAACGGTGCCGGCCAGCTGGCTGACGAGCAGCCCGCCGCAGGTCATCCCGAACGCCATCGCCGCGGCGAGCAGCGGGAAGAGCCGCTTGCCGTCCTGGATCGTGAAATAGCCGTCGATATAGTTCCAGAACAGCGAGTAGAGCGCGATATACCACATCGCCAGATAGAGCTTCAGGCCGAAATAGACCGGCAGCTCCCAGGCGTCGGGCAGGGCCATGCCCAGGATGGCCCAGGACAGCAGGCCGCCGACGACGAGCAGCGCGATCGTCGCATCGATCACCCGCTCGATCGAGAAGCGGACGAGTAGATAGGAGAAGACCGCCGTGTAGAGCAGCATCACCACCGGGGTCATCATGAAGATCAGCGCCAGCCGGTCGGCACCGGCATGGGCGAGGAAGGCGGCGTCACCAGCCGAGAAGCCGATGCCCAATCCCATCTGCAGGAGGAAACCGAACGAGCCGAACTGCGCCAGTTTCGGCCATTCGCCGGGATTTACCCGGAGCAGTCGGTTGACGAAGCGCTGCATCCCAGGGTTCTGACCCCGACCCCCTTCTTTCCGTAGGGGCTACCGCTGCCCGTCCGGTGATGCGATAGAGCTTTCGGGGCGAACGCCGGCCGATGCAAGGGGCAAGATGTCATGAACGAGGCTGAAAAGCGCCGCCGCCGCTTCGGCCTGAGGCCGCAATTGCTGCTGCTGTTGTTCCTGCTGAATCTGGTCGCGGCGGTCGCCTATTCGACCCTGCTCTACATGATCGACCGGCGCGAGATCATCACCGGCATCGACAACAAGCTGAGGACGGCGGCGCATGCCGTCCATGAGATATTGCCGGAGGACTATCACCCGCGCGTGCACGGCCCGGACTCGATCGCTCCGGCGGAATTCGATCGCCTGCAGCAGACCCTGTCGCGCTTCGCCGATCGCGCGGGCCTGGTCTATGTCTACACCTATATGCGGATCGGACGGAGCATCTACACCGTCTCCACCAGCGCCACGCCGCGGGAGGAGAAGGCGGGCACCGCCGTCCGTTACTGGACACGCTATGATACCGCCCCGGCCAAGCTCTATCAGAGCTTCGCCGACAAGCGCGTCCGCTTCGACGATTATGAGGACAGCTTCGGCAGCTTCCGGTCGATCTACATGCCGATCCAGGCCTATGACGGGCGGACCTATGTGGTCGGTGCCGATGTCGAGCTGGCCTCGCTGGACCAGCGGCTGAACGAGGCGCTGCAGACGTCGATCATCGTCGGCCTGGCGATGTTCGCGCTGTCGATGATCGTCGGATCGCTGCTGATCAGCCGCATCATCGGCCCGCTCGTGCGGCTGACATCCTATACGCGCAGCATCGAGGAGCGCAGCTTCCAGTCGAACGAGGAGGAGCTGCACGCGATGCGGGCGATCAGCGGCGCCCGCGCCGACGAGGTCGGCAGCCTCGCCGAGGCGATGTCCGGGATGATCGCGCGGCTCCAGCGCTACCTGATCGAGATGGAAGCGGCGACGGTGGCGCGCGAGCGGGTCGAGGGCGAGCTATCGGCGGCGCGCGACATCCAGCTCGGCATGCTGCCGCGTCAATTTCCCGCCTTTCCCGAACGGGCGGAGATCGACATCCACGCGCTGCTCGATCCCGCCAAGGAAGTGGGCGGCGACCTCTATAATTACGGCATGATCGACGAGAACCGGCTGTTCTTCGTGATCGGCGACGTTTCGGGCAAGGGCGTTCCCGCCGCGCTGTTCATGGCGATGACGAGCACGCTGTTCAAGGCGGCGTCGATGACATCGACGTCGGCTGCCGCACTGATGGCGCGGGTCAACAGCGAGCTGGCGCGCGACAATGTCGCCAATCTGTTCGTCACCGCCTTTGCGGGCATCATCGACTTGCGCGACGGGCATGTCGAATATAGCGATGCCGGCCATGAGGCGCCGTTCCTGGTCCGCGCCGACGGCAGCGTCAGCCGGCTGGCGAAGCCCGAGGGCATGGCGCTGGGCGTCTTCGACGACGTCGATTTCGAAAGCGCCCGCGTGCAGCTGGAGCCGGGCGATTCGCTGGTGCTGTTCACCGATGGCGTGTCCGAGGCGACCGCCGCCGACGAGGAGCTGTTCACGGTCGAGCGGATCAGCGCCGCGCTGGTCGAACTGGCGCACGGGCGCAGTGCGCGATCGATCACGACGAGCCTGTCCGAGCGGGTCGGCCTGTTCGTCGGGACGGCCCCCCAGTTCGACGATATCGCGATCCTGGTGGTCCAGTATCGGGGGTGATCAGCCGGCACGCCGCGGAATGGCGCCTTGATGGCTGTCGGACGGGCCGCCGCCATGATAGGGGGCGGCGATGCTGAACCTGTCCTGTCATTGCGGCCAGATCCGCATTGCCGTCGCGAAGCGGCCCGATTTCATCCATGCCTGCAACTGCTCGCTGTGCAGCAAGACGGGCGCGGACTGGGCCTATTTCCATCCGTCCGACGTGACGGTGGAGGGTCAGGCGAACCGCTATAGCCGGAAGGACAAGGACGCGCCGGCCGCCGAAATCCAGTTCTGCGGCGCCTGTGGATCGACCACCCATTTCACGCTGACGGCGAGCGCGGTGGCGATGTTCGGAAACAGCCAGATGGGCGTCAACATGCGTCTGGCGGACGAGGCCGACCTTGTCGGTATCGAGCTGCGCTATCCCGATGGCCGGTCATGGTCGGGCGGCGAGTTCGGCTATGTGCGCGAGGCGCGCATCCTGGGCGGCGGGGCCGTGCCCGACTGATCCTTCGGCCACGGCCTGAACCGCCGTCTCCGCTACATCGGAACGATCAGGCGCCCCCGCCGAGCTGCAGCCGCGGCCTGTCGACGCCGTGCATCTTGCGCAGGTAGAGCCGCATATTGCCGATCGCGCGCTCGATGTCGGAGACCGGCGAAGGCGGCATCGTCGCGGCCTTCGCCATGTGCGGGCATTGTTCGATTTCCCAGGGCATGAAATTGAAATCGGTGCCGGCCTCCAGCATCCAGATGATCGGATAGGGGCGGCCGAACATCACGCCTTTCAGCTCCTCGGCG